>PDZT01000008.1 GCA_002753105.1 Deltaproteobacteria bacterium YD0425bin50
AGCGAATACTTAAAAAAAAATGTAACTTGCTGAGATGATGTTGCTATGATAACATCATAATATGACAATATTTTTTCATCTAATTCATGCTCTTGAATAAAAGGGATCTGTTTGTCAAACCATAACGGCTATGATTCCTTAGAAAAAATGACAACCTTGTGACCTCTTTTTAATAATGAATGTGCTTGATGGAAAACAACTTTTACACCTCCGCAAAGACAAACAGATTCAAGTAAATAAGCGATATGCATATTTCCTCTATTCTCTCCCGGATTTCAGATTCACCAAATCTGATAGCATCTTTAAGATTTTTGGGGCAATCGCACTAAAAGAATACGTTGAATGAACATATAAACGTCCAAAAGATGACATTTGTGTCCATATAGATTCTGAAGTATAAAGATATACCATTTGTCGTACAAAATCGCTTGGGTTATCTGCAACAAGTATCTCTTTACCTTCCACAAGCCCCATCCCTTCTGCTGCAATGTTTGTTGCAACAACAGGGACACCATAACTTAAACTGCTCACTATTTTCCCTTTGGTACCTGCACCATATCGTAAAGGAGCTACGGACAATCTCACAGTGTTAAATAACTCTTCCAAGTCCGGAATAAATCCCTTTATAATTACACTTCCACCAGCCAAATCCAAGATAGATTTGGGAATATTTGAGCCAGCTATAATAAAGTGACATTGAGGAATTTTTTTTACTACTAAAGGCCAGATTGTAGATAAGAAAAACTGAATAGCATCGACATTAGGGGGATGACCAAACCCCCCAATAAAACAAATATCTTTTCGATTTTCATAAGGAATAAGTTTTGGTTCGCTAAACTCTCTTATCATAGGAATAGTTGTCAGCTTAGCATCTGTAACCATAGAACGAATTAATTCTTCTTCCGTTTTACTAATCGTAATAGTCATATCACTTGAACGAATCATTCGCAATTCAGTCAACCTTGTTTTCATTGCCTGCTTCATTATATCAGAATTTTTCTTAATTTCAGCTTCTCTTTGTTCGCGCAAAAAATGAATATCTACCGTATTGAAAACTAGTTTAGCACGGGGAGAATATCGCTTAACAAGATTCATCACTTTTTCTGCAACACTAACTCGAGAAAGAACGACGATATCAAATCGATCACCTTTGGCACGCAGATAGTCATCAATTGATAATGTATATGGTGCATAAATACATTCAATTCCTAATCTCTGAAGAGATTCGGTATATTTGCCACAATATGAAAGATTAAATGGCAGAAAGGTAACTGCCCATTTATTTTTTACAATAACCTTTAAAAAGTTAAAACAATCTAACGAACCGGAATCTTGATCTGGCGTTGGTATTGTGGCATCAATCCATAGCAGACAATGATTCGCATATTTTTTGTATGTGACGTATTCTTGAGGTTGGGGTTCAGAATGCGAAGCTAATGTTTCTTGCCAAAGATTAAAAAATTTATTCTGATTCACTAACTGATAACTTTTAACACCAGCATTCACATCTGTACCTGATGAAATACCTTCAAAATGGACAATTTTAGAAAAAGGATTGTAAATACATTTCAAGCCAGCTTTTCGAACACGAAATGCCAGATCTGTATCTTCATAATATGCAGGCTCGAACATTTGGTTGAACCCTTTTAATTGGCGCCACAATTCTATCGGAATGGCTATTGATGCGCCTGAACAATAATCGACTTCTCGGCGATAATTATATTCGCATAAGTTCGGATTTTTTAAACGGCCAATATTATGTCCCGTGCCATCATTCCATATCATTGCCCCAGCTTCCTGGAGTCTTCCATCAGGATATAGCAGCATTGATCCGACCATTCCAATATCTGTATCCTCTATCATGGGTTTGATCAACTCATCTAACCAATGCGGTAAGGGTAAAGTGTCATTATTTAAAAAGCAGATATATTTACCTGAAGTCTCTTTGGCAGCAAGATTACATGATCTTAAAAAGCCATAGTTTTGATCATTACAAAGATAAATTATACCCTGAATACTTTTCAGTTGTTCAGCAGTTTCATCGGTTGAGCAATCATTAATTATGATGACCTCAAAAGTGAATGAAGATGATTGGAGAAATAGCCCTTTTAAACAATTCTGAGTATATTGCCAATTATTATATACAGGTATTATAATGCTGACATCAGGTTTTGCATTGTTAGAAAAAAAAATTTTCTTAACATCTTGGATACGCTGCATTGTATCGGTAATAAGTAATAGGTGAGGATTGATACCAAGTTTGAATATATTAGGATTTTTTTGCAGATAGACCGACAAGTCAGTAATAGGAGGATATGAACGGCAACCTAATTTATAACCTATAAAAAGAAAATGAGTTAAAGGATTTAAGCCTGAATTCGCTACATCTGGATAGGAGTTCAGGTAATACATCGTATCAAAGAGAGGATGCGGATTATACCCCTTTTTCCAACCGATAGTTATATAGTGAAATAGAGGATTAATCGGTTTATCTGAAGTATATTGTTTTTGATAAAATACTGTATCAAAAAGAGGATTTGGCTTTCTGCCCTGTTGCCAGCCAAACGAGATAAAATGTGAGAGAGGGTCAATACCTGAAAGCTTAACATCTGGATATTTTCGCATATAGTATTCTTGATCAAACAATCTGCTCTGAATAATCTCAATATTAATTCGATGCCAACTCAAATTATAACTATCCACAACTAACGCCCAATCCAAATACCACAATTTTACTTGATATTAAACTGTATAGTTTTTGTTAATTTATTCCATCTATAATAATATTTCTCAATGAGGTAATCGTTCCATTTATCGCGCATATATTCAATTTCCGAAGCTTCGGGATTCCGTTGCTTCTTTTCATAGCTTACAATCGCATTGGTATCTGCAGATAATAAAGTTCGCCACCCTCTTTTTTGCGCCGCAAGACAAAAATCAACATCACTAAAATAGTTAGGAAGGCTTTCATCAAATCCCCCAATTTCTCTAAAAATTTCTCTGCGCACTACCATACATTCACCAGATACAGCCGATACGTTACGAGTTACAATAAGTTCATTGCAATCACCACTCGTTTGGATTGCATAGGCAATATGGTCTGGATCAACAACAAAACCGTTATGATAAATAGTATTGTTAGTTTTTAAGAGTAGTGCGCCAATAATCCCAATATTTTCAAAACTGAACTGATTAACTATAGTCTGGATACTGTCGGGTGATGAAAAAATGATCTCAGGATTTAAAAACATATAGATATCTGCCGTACTCTTCGTTTCTGCAATATTATTTAATAGTGACCAATTATCTTCTGCATTGGGCTCATAACATATTGAAATTCCTTCTTTTTGGAACCGATTGAGTAAAATTTTCTTTAATTTGTATTCACTGGAGTTGTCTATGATGGTAATTTCTTTGCAAGGATAATTACTTAAAGTTAAAGATTTCAAGCAGTTGTATAATGAATTTGTGTCATCTTTTGCGATGATAAAGATATGAATAGATGGAGAAATATGAGTCTGGGGACGAATAATAAACCCCACACCATTAGGTCTGGCTTGAATATCCAAAATAACATTATCCTTTTTTTGAGCCTTAGCATGAAATCGAGAATGATATTCCTGCAAGATATCTAAGCACTTGTCTTTGATCCAAGGTTTGGCTTCAATACTAAATGCCACAGAATCTTGAATAGCTCTCCAGCCATAAAGTTGTTGTTTAATATGGTGAACATCTTTTTCAGAAACTTCAGCAGCGATTCGCAGGCATAAATCCCAATCTTGAACCCCATTAAGTATAGATCGCATTCCTCCCAGTTTTTTCCATAAACTATGCTCAATAATGGATAAGTGATTAATATAATTCCAAAATAAAAGCGTTTCAGGTGACCAATCAGGTTTATTATGATAATATAAAGGTTTCCCATCAGGATCAATAGTTTGAGAGTCTGTATATATAAATTTATAATTTGTGTCTGATAGCGCAAGTGCAGTAGCACAAAGTGCATCTGGATATAACCAGTCATCATGGTCCATTAATGCCAAGTACTCACCAGTTGCTAATGCAGCAGCTTGATTGATAGCCTCTGAAATACCGATATTATCGTCAAAACGTTTATATTTAATTTTACCTTCCTCGTTCAGTATGATAAAGATATCTTCGATAATTTGTTTTACTTCGATGGACGAAGAGGCATCATCCACAATACATAATTCCCAATAGGGATAGATTTGAGCTTGAATCGATTGCAGAGCTTCAATTAATATTTCTGGTGGCGGGTTATGCACAGCCATCACAATTGAAAAAATAGGCTTCACCTTGAGACTATAAGCTGCGAGGGTTGAAATGATTGTATCTAAGTCATTGCTTACAATACCAATTTTTTTGGGCAGTTCTAATAATCGTTTCTCCAAATAGTTAAATCTGGTTTTTACATTTTCAAGTTCTTTGACTCTTGATTGAAGATTCTCAATATCTTGATGGTGTTGGCTTAACTGAAGCGATTGATCAGAGAGGTTCTTACGCATTTCAACTCGTAACAAATTCAATTGGTTGAGATGTTCGGGGGTTATTTTTTGAAGAATTTTTTGATAAACAGCAATTGATGTAATATGGTACTCTTTACGAATGTGACTCGTCTTGATGTCTTGGTCAAAATATCTATATTCAGCAGTCACATTATCAATATGCCCAAAAGAAAATCCGGAAAATTGAGCACAAAGCAAAAAATACCAGTCTTCGTATGCGATCAAATCTTCATCAAATGAAACCGCTTTAAATACTTGACGCCGAATTAAGAGGGTATTTAATGGGATATAATTTTCCAATAGAAGTAAAGATGGTTCATATTCCTCGTTATAGACCATCTCTTCCTTGATTCTCTGAATTGAATCATTTCCTCTTACGCATTGAACTAAACTAGCTCCACAGTACGCAATATCAATATGACGTTCTGCATGAAGAAATTCAAGTAATCCCTCATAATGTTCAGGTAAAACAATATCATCTTCATCTAAAAAAGCGATAGAAGGCAAGATTACAATAGAAAATCCTAAATTCAGGTTTGCACCGCGACTTCCCTTAACACCTTGTATAATCTTCACATCAAGATAGTTAAACTCATCTCTTAAGATCAAGGCTGTATCAGAAAACCAAACAATAATCACTTCTATCTGAGTATATGTTTGATGAACAAGAGATTCTAACGCATGATTTAACAATAATTGATCATCGGATCTCACCAAGACACTAATTAGAGGGCGCTGTTCGAAAAAATTTTCTCGACTTCCATTCCATGGAAAAACCAAAAAACCTTCACCATATCTGCAGTTCGCAACACTGCCTCTAAACATCGCTAACGTTTCAGCATGTCTTAAATAATTATATTCAGAGAATATATGTTTATAACAAATCGTTGCTTTCTGTTTCAAAAAAAATGTTTCGGAAATATTTTCTATATGGTTAATTTGCTGAGGCGAATCCACTTCATAGAAGTGGAGCTTGGTTTCTATTGTAATCTTGCCTTCTATCGCTTTAATAAATCCTCGTGTCACTCTACGCCTCGTATCATCTGCATCATTTGGAGAAGGTAACAAGACAATATTGGGGCGAAGATCAATCATAACACGCCGGTAATCTCCAATGATATTGCCACTCAGAGGTATAGATTGAGTTTGATAAGGCCAAAACTCAACATTTTCTTTCCCAATTCCCAAAACAGATAATCCTGAATAAACTTTTTCAATGTCAAGCTTTGTTTTATCCCCACCCACTATGATCACTTTAAGATAGCATTGGGTAAACTTAAGCGATAATGCCATAAAACCACCTGCACCAAGTAACTCATCACCTGCTTGAGCAGCAAAAATAACCATTCGGGTTTTAAGCATACCAAGAATACCCTTGGATACTACAGGCTTGTGGTCATTTCTTAAAGATTCAACTTGAATATTTTTGTTTTTTTGAAAATATCCTAAACCGAACTTGGCAAAAACATCCTTTAAATTAATAATTTTTTCCCATTTACCATAGATAAAATTCTGTTGATCAAGTAAATTACCAAGGGATTTATAGACCTGATCATAATAATTTTCAGGATTGTTCCCTTTATATTTAAGGGCATTTTCTCTATATTTATTTAGAATTGATCTATCAATGATGATTTTTTTTAATTCATCGAGAATTGCATTTGCTGTGATTGGATGTGGTAAAATAAGACCAGCCTCCGATTCTTCAACGCGTTCACGGAATGCACCGATGTCAGGAACAATAACCGGTCGTCCCATAAACATAGTTTCGGAAAGTACATAACTAAAGGTTTCAGGCCATAGTGCTGGAATAACTACAATATCTATGTTATATTTTATGAATAATTCTGGTAGTTCATTGTAATCATAGCTGCCTGTGATAATAAAATTTTCTTCTTGATTAAGAATGGTAGGTTGAAGATCGTGATATCCTATTAAAATCCATCGGATGGCAAGCGATTCTTTTCTGGACTGATCGACACATTGTTTTACAATTTTACTGCCTTTTTTCTGAGCTAATGCACCGATAAACGCAACATTTAAAACTTTATCTTGATTATTGATTTCGGGTATTGATTTGAAAGAATTATATTCCGGGTGTGGATGTATATCTATATCAATCGTAGGGAAATAAGTATTAAAATATTCTTTTGAAGCATATGAAGGAGTAATCACTTTTCTGGCGGATTTAAGAAAACTTAAATTATCTTTACGGAATAAATCGATCACCGGGATATCATTACTAAAAAATAATTTACCATATTTCGTAATACACCCTTGGCAGTTAAAATGCGGATCAAAACCGCAGAACTGATTTTTTTCTTCAATAAACCCTGACCAGTTAGGGCAGAACATAAAATAATCATGAAGTGTGACATCATAGGTAAGCTCTGCGGCTTGGGCAAGCCGATAAATGTCATTTGAGTAGCCGCCAATGTGATGAAAATGAATATGAACGACATACAGGTATTTTAAAAGTTCAACCAGATCGGTTAACCATTCTTTTGAGTTAAGAACAATTGAGAATTCTTCTTCATCCGATGATATCAGACAAACTCCCTGTGTATCATTGGGTTTCAAAATAAATATTTTCAATGTATGATCTGCTAAAAGCCCACTAAGATCATCAATATGTTTAGCAATTCCACCTCCAAATTTATGTGTAACTAACACTATACTTTTTTGGTAGAACCTATTCAATCTTAATAAATCAACCCGTCGTCTAAATATCCAAAGAGGATCGGACTTAATAAATTGATCGATTTTTTCATTGTAATCAGGATACAAACGGTTAATATCTTCAAGTGCCTGTTGAAGTCTTTCTTTTTTTTCTTCTGCATCAAAGGAAACTCCCTCTTTATGATAAATAAAGGTATTGACAGCTACCAAATGCCGCCCCCCTATTTTAAGACACATCATACAGAAATCGTTTTCCTCACCATAGCCTCTTTTGAAAAGAACGTCATCATAACCGCCAATTTGTTCAAGATATTTACGCTTGATATAAAGACAAAATCCTACACCAGTTGGTATTTCAACAGTATTGTCTTCGTCCTGAAAATATATTTCTTCAAAAAAAGAATTGATTTGATCAACTGAAAAACCTTTATACAAATCGTTATGTTTGCATATGACAGGATAACTACATATGGTAGCCGCGTTTGACATGGGTGTAACAGTAGCTATATTATCTGAGGAATATGCCATCGATTGAAGTTTTTCAACCCAGCCATTAGTTACACAGGTATCACTATTTAGAAGTATTACATCTTTTTGTTTATCAAATTCAAAACCTATATTTACGCTTCTTACATATCCGAAATTTTCTTCATTTTCGATGAGAAACATGTTTGCGTGTTTATTAATGGTGTCATCAAAATATTCTTTGAATTCTACTAGAGGAGAAGCATCATTAATAATCAATATTTTGAATTTTTCAGAATATTTTATAACAGATTCTACACAAATTTTTGTTTCTGCAAATCCCTTATACACTGGAATAATGATATAAACCTCTTTCATCTCAACCCATTTTCTTTTTGATTATGTTCAAGATAAGGAACTTAAACTAACATTAAACCACTTTTATACATCTTTTAATGTCTTTCCAAAAAGACATATTCAAATCTTCTGGAAATATTGAAAAACGATATACATCTACCCTTTGTTGGCCATCAATCAAAATTTCTTTCATTAGTACAGCCTCAGGTTTCCAATCTCTTTTTTTTAAACTATCAAGGAACCTCGTATTATTACCAATAACATAAAAGTAAAGCTTTTCTAAATGAAGCTCATTAAATGAAAATGAAACAGCTTTCCAGATCACTTCAAAACATAATCGATAGAAGCCTTGTTGAATAACTACAAAACTAAGTTCTGCTTTTTTATTATAATAATCAATTGATTGTAAACTCACTAGACCAATTGGTTGTTTATTCGGTTTCGTTAAAATTAAACATTCAATTTCAATAGGTGGATCGATCTCATTTTTAAATATGATATATTCTTTTAACTTTTGCTCTGTAGGGCATAAATAGGCTAAGTAAGGCTTATAAGAAAACAAAAGTTTGTTTTTTAACCATGTAAACATTAACTCAACATCGCTACTTTGAATTATATGAAGATAGGAGTATCGCCCCTCATGCAAACTATACTCGTGATCGACACTGTTCATTTTAAAACTATCCTTTACGAAACTGCTTTTCCAATACACAGAGCCTTTCCCAAAAAAGGGTATCATTCAATAGGCAGTGCATAACAAGTAATGCTGATGACAAATTTATGACGCAAAAAAAATTCGTCATATTTGATGTACATGTTGGGAGATTGATCATCAATTCAGCCATTGATTTATTTTGATCAACAACAAAAAAAATGGACACAAAGATGCTCAACTCCCATATTTATTATCTTTAGACCAACATCCATTCAGTCAACATGTTATGCAGGTTGGAAATATTTGTAGGTATACCTATTACTGAAACATCAGAATTATTAAACACTGTCGGTGTTACATCCGATGGTGTTGTACCTATACTTGAGCCTCCAAGTGTAGCTGAGTTCATCGCGGTCAGAGACAATGTTGCTGAACCATCTGCAAACCTTAATGTACAATCTTGATTTAAACTCGCGAACGTAACCGTATATGCCCCATTGGTCACAGTAATTTTCGTTCCTTCAACCATAAAGTCATAATCTGAAATATTTCCTTCAAAGTCCACTTCTTCCAGACTTGCATCCAAATTAATATTTGGAGTACCACTAATCAGAATATGCTCAAAACCTGAGGCTCCGTAAACAGTTGCATTATTTGTAAGTGCAAAAGTTTCATTTGCATTAAGATATATTTGTGCCATGTTAAACCTCCTTATCATGTTAGATATTAACCACAACCATAAAAAAAATTTAGTTACAATAAGGGTTAGAAGATGGATCGCAACAATCCTTCTCTGTTACCATAATTTTTTGAAGCTCTGATACCCTTAATTTTATAACACTTGCTTCATGGTTCGGAAAAGACAACACCTGCATATACATATTATTTCCTATGAGAGATGTTAGATCTGGTAATTGTATTTTCACTTTCACAGGTGCTACTGATTCTGAGGGATTAATACTAAGTATCGTACTTCGTGGAAATTCTAAGTTATAAGTATTGGTATGAATTACTTCTAACAGAATAAAATCACTACTCAAACGAACCTTGTTTTCAGTGAGATTTAATATCTCTGGGTCATCAAAAGATCCTGATAATCCAAGATATACTGAATCGTTCGTCGTGATACCCGTTAGCACAATATTTATATATGAAGGAGCAGTATAAGTACAATCTCTACCGGGTAAATTGATAAGAGCAGATGTTTCAATTCCATAAGGGTTTGCACAACTGGTGGCTTCCATTTGATCAATAATACCATCTCGGTTTACATCACATAGTGTTGATGATATTTCACTTGTGTCAGTTTCAATTCCATAAGGGTTCAGATTGTTATTAACCTGCTGGATGCTCAAATTGCTACTAAAAAGATCATTTTGGACTAAAGCAACACAATCATTTGAACATCCAGCATAGTCAGAAGCAAAAGCATCCCTGCAAATATTTCCTATTGGAGTGACTAATGTATTAATTGCTAATTTACCTGAAATTAAAAAACTTGCAAATTTTTTTTTCTTCATCTGTTCCTCCTATACCTGAATTTTTTTTGAAAGTAATTATTACATATTTTATTTGACAGTAAACTCAACATTATTAAGTACTCCTGAGCCATTTGCAAATGCTTCGAAAAGATTCTGACCAGATGGCACGATCGCTGCGTAAACCGAATACATCCCGAGTGGCAAACTTTGAGTTTCCTTAGGCAAATCCATTTCTATCAAATTTTGCCATACTCCATTGGTTACAAGATTAGATGGCCATTGCTGTAATTGTCCAAAAGGCTGCACAAAATAATTTAAACCCGGACCGGCAAAACAAATAAGCGTATCATCAGGAAGAACAATAGCCGTATAAATATCCCAAGATCCGGGTCCAGCATAACGAACGTTCAAAAGCAGCTTATCCCCTGCCGTATATGTTTCTTTGAGGCTATTCAGCCCAATAACAGATGTATCTCTTGGCAGTATGGTTATCAACGATTCCGCACTTGATCCACTACTGTCTTCCACACGGACAAAAACAGGCTCTTGTGGAAGCCATTCCGGAGCAGTCCAAGAAACCAGAGAACCTTCTGTAGCAGATAATGTTCCAGCTTCAGCATTCCATGTATAAGACCCTGAACCTCCACTAACTTTTAAAACAAACGTTTCTCCTTGAGCTAAATTATGATTAACTGGTGTAATTGTTAAAAATTCGCTCACAACTTTGATTACAGACTGAACAGTCTGACCTTTGGCATCACTTGCCCATACATAATAAGTACCAATCTGATCAGGCGCTTTCCAAGTTACTTGCTGTGTTTCTTGACTGATGAAACTACCGTTGGTACATCCCCAGGTCATTTCTCCGACACCTCCAGAGAGCGAAAACATCAGGGTTTCACCTTTTAATAAAACCGGTGATGTCGGGCTTATGCGTAAATCCTTACCAATCTCAAGAACGCTAATCGCTTCTCGTCCTCCCACATCTCTTACACGGAGCCGGGTTTTACAAGAAACTGAAGGCGCTGTGTAAACCACCATTTCACCTTGCGTAAAATGCAGGTCACCCTGTTCTGCAGTCCATAAATACGGCCCTTTTCCTCCCACCACATAAAAAGTCTGGGTTTCTCCTCTGGATAAATCAGAAAAAGCTGGCGTAATCTCAAGACTAGTTGATACTACATAAATTATTGACTGTGCGGTCTGTCCAGTCAAGGTTTCAGTCAAGATAATAGGATACTGTCCTGTTTCCTTAGGAGCTTTAAAATGAATGCTTTCTCCATAAGGATTATCTATAACACCACCTAGCGGAGAATCCCATAAATACTGCGTACCTCCAAAAGCTGTTATGGCTCGTTCTTCGCCGGGTTGCAGAATAACAGTTGCGGGTGAAATTTGAAGACCACTTAAGGTGACATGAACCGGAACTAAAACAGATGTTCCACTGCTATCTATTAATTCCACTTGATCTTCACCAGCTATTGACGGTGTATAAACTACATATCTAGCGTTTGTTGAAGATAAATGTCCACGTTGTGTTATCCAAGAATACGGAGGAAAACCGCCTGTGGCAGTTAATACCGATGAAGCACCTCCAATTTCTAAATGTAGTTCTGCAGGAGTCACTAAAAGTGAACTTCCAACCCGCACAAATAAAGTTGACATCTCAGAAGTCGTTTGATCCTCAACATAAATAGACTGAACTCCTTCCAGCTTGGGAGCGGTTATTTGAAAAATTCGCCCATTGTATCCGGATTTTTCACTTGCCAACAAACCTCCGCTTCCAGTCACCACAAATGGTCCGCCTCCCCCTTCGATTTTAAGTTCAAATTTTTCCTCCCTTTGGCAAATCATATCCATTACGCGGTTGAATTCTGAATTATTTGTCCTTTTGACCCATAAACGAATGCCTCCTTCCCAGTAAATGAAATTCACTCCCTGAGAGTGAACAACATAAAAGACATCTTTATCTGGAATAACAGCAATCTGTGAAGGATACGAACCAATGCCTTGACAAGTTCCTGCTTCAAAATCTTCGATAGTTACATTGACTTTTACGATTGACGCATTCACACGGTCAAGTACAAATAGATTTTCATTATACCAAACCATATCCACAGGGCCTTTAAGAATATTTGGATTTTGTAATGTTTTGGTCACGGCTAATGTTTGACGATTAATAATTGAGATGGTACCTGATTGGATGCTGGCAACAAATAAACGATTCCCATTCGGTTCTTTTAAAAGCGATACCGGCATATTGCTCACGGAAATTTTCTTTTCGATTTCTAGGCTTTCCATATTGTAAACAACTACTATATTATCCGTCTCACAAGATACAAAAAGTCGGTCGCCGTCCCATTCTAAATCCGAGGGCAACCGACACGATGTTCCCTGTAACGTTTCTAAATTCGACCCATCCTTTGTATCAAGTATATGAATCAGATGATTTGTGGAATCCACTACCGCTAACTTAGTGGTTTGCACAGCAAGATTTCCAAGATAGGCCCCCGGGCTAATTTCCACCTGTTTGGAAATCGTCCAATCTTCTGGATTATCAGCTTCGACATTCAAAAAATATAGCCATCCGCATAGTGTACTTATAAATACAACTGTCTGATCTGATGAAACAGCAATCCCGCCTATTTCATCAGAAATTTCTACTATTCTTAAAACCTGATTTTGATCCGTATCAATAATTTTAACATGATTCGTATCGATAACAGCCAAATAGCTTCCAGATTTAAGAGTCAGTATCGCTTGTGCCATATCAAACAAAAATGGACCTTCGTTTACAAAATTAACGCTGCATACCGATGCAAAAATAATAGATGGCAGCACCAATAGGCTTAAAAGAACCCATACGATTTGCTTTTTATTAAAAAAATTTTCTTTCATCTTTCTCACCTTTTCATTGGTTTATTAAGAAATAACAACGAAATAAGTTAGCATAACGCACAGCACTACTACCTATAATAACTATTGCTTTTTTTCTATGTTGAGTTTCCCATAGACCTCAATCTTCAAGTCAACGATCTCCTTCGTGTGTAAATCCTGAACTTGAATTTGAGTATTCTTTAGCTCCCGAATAGGTTTTAAAGTGAATTGATGCTGGTTTGTTTCTTGCTGAATCTGAAACCCATCATGGGGCATTACCTTCCATTGACCACTCCCGCCGGAAACTCTAAAAACGCCTTTGTCATTAATAAAAAGGCTTGTGTTATATGGAGATATCGTTAATGGACGTAGCACATTCACTTCCATTTTAGCTTGTTGTCCTGATCGGTCTTCAAATAAAATCCAATCCATGCCATAATGTCGAGGCGCTTGATACATATAATGTTCCTGATCTATTGAGGTTATGGAACCAGTATAACATTGCCATCGATAGGGAGCAATTCCACCGGTTACTTCCAGTGCATGTTTTTGTTGAGGAGCGCTCCAAAAAAGAAAGGGTTTTATTTCAAATCCATCAACAGACTTGTCAATACATACAAAAGCGAATACGCAAGTTAAGGTCAATGCAGCCCTAAGCCCAATTGTTAACATAGATTTTATCATAATAATCCTTATTACATAGGCATAGTACAAGAAAAGGAACCCGAAGATTATCTCCGGGTTCCTTTTTATATATTATTTTTATCTTACCATAATCAATCAAGTAGGGAAGGATATTTGCCGTTCCCTACTTTTTTTCGGACTACCAGTTTGTTATTATTGAGAGATATAGGCGTCAAGGTGTTGATACATTAAAATATTATTGATGATCGTTCCTTGAACAGGAGTTTCATTTAAAAAGTGATCAATGGTTCCATCTAATTCAGGATCACTGATGACTCCATTTTGATCCACATCGCCGGGTAAAGAACTTAAGACAATGCTCATTGTTTCTTTTGAGCCAACACTGTCCATGCAAATGACTTCATATTTTGTACCCAAAAGTACATCTGTTCGAGGTTTAACGACAACATAATTTTTCTCTATATAGACCTCTTCCAAATCATTCAATATCCACTCATACGGCGGGGTACCTCCAACAGCTTTTACCTTGATCAAAACATCTTTTTCGCTTTTATAGACTGTCGCTGTAGTGGGAGAGACACTCAATGGTTGATAAATTTCAACAGATGCTTCAGCCGTATTGCCAGCATTGTCTTCAGTCAATAGCTTGAAAGTTCCGGATTGTATTGTTGCAGTTACTTCCACCATGCTGCATTGGGTATTTAAACATTTAGGAATACCGCCTTCAAAACTCCATTCAAAAGGCCCTGTTCCCATGGTTGCCATAAAAGTTACGGACTCGCCAACACCTAATTTTACAATTGATGGAGAAATTTTGGGTAGCATCCGTTCTACTTTGACGGTAATGATTAGCGTATTCTCTGAAGAATCATAGACTGTCATGGTGTATTCACCGTATCGATTCGGTGCGGTATATGTTCCTTTTCCGGTTTCTTCATCGACTTCTGCATAACCTGAAGTGGCATCCACATCATAGCCGCCTGTTCCACCGCTTACTTTAAAATTAGCGGTAGCATTTTTATCTACATATAAAATTGCTGGACTCACCTTTAACCGAGATTCCACATAGGCATACACCATAAATTTTTGTCCCGCCTTATCAGTGAATTCAATCTTGACATCCTTATCTGCCTGATCAGGAGCAGTATATTTAAAAACGGTTTCACTTTGTTGATCAATATCACCGCCACCGTCTAACACTATCACTGTATAAGGAGGAACTCCTGCTGCAACGGTAAAGAGATTACTTTCATTCCGTTTCATATAACGCACATTTGGTGTAACCGCTAATCGTTGGATGACATTCACTTTAACAGTTGTGGTTTTTCCTTCCTGATCCCTGATTGTAATCGTATCTGTTCCTGTAATAATTGGAGAGGTGTACATATTAAAGCCATCCCGTTCTGTCCTAGCTTTTTCAAACTGTCCTCCAATTGCTGTATTCCATTCAAAAGGAGGAATACCGCCACTAACAGAGATATTGGCTGTTTGACGAGGTTCCAAAAAGATTTCTTCAGTAGTTGGCATCAACGGTTGGTCAACATAAATAATCGCTGTTGATTGCTGATTCAAATTATCTGTAACTGTTACAGTCACCTCTGTTGCAACTTTTGGAGCCTTATAGGTTACAGAATTTCCAGAAAGCTGTATGTCACCAGTACTCGTTGTCCACGTATAAGGAGGTGTACCACCGACCACATTCAACGTAGTACTTTCTTCTTGTTTTAACCAAGAAAAAGCTGGCGTGATAATAGGTATATTCGCAACTGTTACAATGGCTGAGGCTTCATCAGCACCATCTTTAGCAGTTATGGTGTAAACTCCAATTTCTAACGGCGCCACATATTGTCCTGTTTGTTCCATAACACCTTGATCAGCTTTCCAGTATGGAACTCCAGATCCACCATAAATCGTAAATTTCAAATTACCTCCCGGAGGTAAATTGACCGCACTTGGAGTGATCAGCAATGAACCTTGAATTGAAATACTTGCTTCGGCAGTAGTTCCAGTATCATCCATAACAATCAATTTAGCTGATCCGGCTTTGGAATCAGAACTAAAGGTCACATTGTCTCCCGTTTTGACATCTAAAGTTCCATCACCGATCAATTGCCACGTATATGGTGAAACGCCGCCGCTAACTGAAAAAAGTTTTGATGAATTTGTATTCATCGAAACAGTTAATGGCGTAAGCAACAGGGTTCGTTTGACTGTTACAGAAGCTGTTGCATTCAATCCACGTGAGGTTTCGACTAAGCTAATAGTTGCCGAACCCGGATTTGCCGGAGCCGTATAGGTTCCATCACTTGTAATGGTTCCAATAGAAGCAGACCATTGCACTGCGCCCTGTACATTTTGGACTGTAAAACGTGTCGTTTCATTGGGAGCTATGATCACATGAGCCGGTGAGATTACAGGCACTTCAAAAGTTCCTACAGTAATAATAGCTTCTGCTTTTAACCCGTTGGATGTATCGACTACAATTACTTTATCGTTGCCGGGTGTAGAAGGTGCAGTATATTTAACCGTTTTTCCTGATTCGGGAAATATCCATGAAAGGAATGGTATTCCTGCGCCTGAACTGATTTCTGCTTTACCTTTTTCTACAGATACGTCAAATGGGCCTGAGCCTCCGATAATGGAAAAATTGAACGTTTTTCCTAAGCCAACTTCAGCTATAGCAGGGGATATTTTAAAATTTGCTGGTAAGCTTATAGTAATTACGGCTTTTGCTTCTAATCCAGTAGTATGATCTATGGCTGTGATTGTATCTGTTCCCTTTGTAGAAGGCGCAGTATAAGTAAAAGCAGTAGCGCTTTGCATTGCAATTTGGCCTTTTTCTGCCTTTACATCAAAGGACCCAGAACCGCCTACAATAGTAAAATTTTTTGTTTCATTGATCAATATTGCGGCAGTAGCAGGTGAAATGGCGGGAGGATAATTGCCAACTTCTACATCTACAGTCAATCGTGATCCGCTAGCATCGGTAACAGCAAGTTGATACAACCCGCTAGCCAACGGTGGTGTATAGCTAATGAGTTGACCTGAAAGGGTTGATTTACCTTCAGTTGCAATTACGATGAATGGACCGATACCATTAATAATTTCAAAAGTTGCGGTTTCGCCACTAGCAATTTTAGCTCTTTGCGGTGTGATTTGCATTGGAGTGCCTACATGTAAGCTTAATGTAGAAGCATTTCCATCAGCATCTTGTACTTGAAGATGGTACAGGCCGGCTAACGATGGCGACTTATACGTTACAGCATCGCCAGTGAACACATCTAAATCTCCTCCAATAACTGTCCAATTATAGGGTGGTTGACCTCCAGTTACCTGAAAAGAGTGCTGAGCATCCAAAGCTAATTGCACATCACAACAAGGATCAACCTTCATTAACCCGTTGTTGGTAAAAGATGTGGTCAGCGTTCTACCTTTTGCATCCGTTAATATTACCTCTACTGTAACAGAATTCGCATCCAAGGTGATTTCTATCACTTCATTGAATGTGCCTGACGCATTACTTGTAGCATTAGATACATTCCAAATATAAGGAGATTCTCCGCCTACTGCATTGAGTGTGATCGTTGATGACGGTGAAAATCGTTTTCCATTGATATCTGGATCAATAGCAAGAGCAGGTAAGACATTAATATTTGCACTTAAGCTATAGCCTTTTGCGTCTTGCATTGTAAGACTATCTAAACCACTCAGGACTGCTGTATAACTCGTTTTATCACCCGATACTTGGGAAAGTGATCCGTTCACAGTATTCCATTGATAAGAACCATGCCCTCCTGATGCTGTAAAATGGATTGTTTCACCTAGGGTTAGTACTGCTGACATTGGTGATAAAGCAAGCGGATCTGCAGGAGCTAAAATGGCAAAACAATTATCTGGAGACACTGCTGATGTTGTCGGATTGTTAGCTTCCACACGATAGCATATTTTATCACTTATTTGAAAAGCCGGTAGTTCAGCAACTAAAAGAAGTGTATTAGCCTGAACGGCAGTGTTTGTTCCAGTATTAGTTTGAACCATTGGCAGAGTATGTGACATCCCACCAACCGTATAGACCAAATTGGCTACACCGCCGTTAGATAAATCAATGCCTGCAATAACAGAACGCACAGTAAAAGGTCCAAAATCAAGCGTATCGTTTAATTGAGTGACTTCCACAATCGTTACTGGAACAGCACTCACATGAATAACTTTGGCGGAGGTGCTTGCTGCGCCATAGCTATCCGTAGCCTCAATTTCCAACTCAATATCTACAAAACCTGCTTCAGTTTCAGGAATAACTGCATTAAATGCCGAAACACTGTTCGTCATTGGAAGAGTTTGCCAAACTGCTGCTCCACGTTGTTTATATTTCAACACAACCGTGACTGCATGACCATCCTGATCTGTTACATCAGCAATCACATCAATAGGTTGTTGATAAACATAATTATCAGGCATGATTGAAGAGATCACCGGTGCATGATTCATTACAGAAATTTTGGATGGATTAATAATCGTCGAACGTCCTTCGTTATCCACAGCCTGAATATAAAATTCAACATAATCACCCACATTTGGTGGACCTGTGATATCAAACGTGTATAATAACCCGCCCGCAGCATTCATATCGGAAGTTTTCGTATTCCCATTGATCGTAACGATAATTTTAGCTTGGGCAATACTTCCATCGTCCTGAATGTCTGCTTCTATTTTAATTGGATCATTAGGCATTATGCCTGTCTGAATCAGATTTTGAGTGGCTTGACTTAACGAAATCAGTGGATTTGCACCAATTTTATAGGAGCTCACACAAGCTTGTCCTGTCTGTACCACTTCAATTTTCATCTCATGAGTTCCGGGTGCTGCTGAACTTAAGTATGAAGCTTGACAGGTATTAACAATATTAGCTGCTATTTTATCAAGTATAGAATCAAACGGATCTTTGATGTTGAATAACTCACCGCCTGTTTCTTTAGCTACTCTAACTGCCGTTGCAAGATTACTCAATGAAACTGAAAAGACTTTTGCCGCATTATTTTGAATCACTGGAATTGCCGTATCAATTGTATATTTCAATTTATCGCCAGGTTCATCTGTAATCAGTATTAGGACTTTAGATGCGCCCGGACGAAATGGATATTGAGACCCCCAAACCAAGGCATCAAACCATTCCTCAGTCCCTCCATTGGCGCTCAGCTTGTTTACGTCATTGAGAAAATCCTGAACTGATGCGTAAAATTGTCCATTATTGCGTTTTTTGAGATAAGGTGAGCTGTTTTCTCCAAAAGTAATCAAGCCAAGCTGAACATCATAATTTCCAGTACTTAACTTATTAACAAATTTCTGCGTATTGGCTTTAACTGCGGTGATTTTATCACTCATACTTCCGGAAATATCCATACAAAAGACAATGTCAGCCAATTTTTTAGAAGGTGCGTTGGAACATGTGATATTACCTAAAACCGGTTGATTGTCTTCATAGACTTGAAAATCGCTGGGTAACAGGTCCTGAGTTGGAGAAGAACCATTGAATTTTTTAAACGTGCCAATGATCGTGTTCGTGCCATCAGGGTTGGGTATTACAGTATTACCGGGGTCACACTGAACATTGTATCCGGATGTTGTTGCAATAACTGGGATAGGCGCTGTTACTAAAAGCAGAGTCAATGCCATTCCAATTCCAAAACAGAAAATTCCAAAGGTCTTTGAAACAAAGCCATTCAATTTTTGATTTTTTATCATACGTGTTTATCCTCCTATTCTATTGAATATCTATGGTAATGGATTCAAATTTTACAAAATCCAACTGCCCGGGTGTACAAAGCGCAACAAAAAACAAATAGTTTCCTTTAAAATCCTTAGTATTCATGAACTGGAGCTTGGGAAGCAAATGAATAACCTTGTCTTTTGCAAACAAATTGCTCATGTTTAAATTCTCTCTAAGTTTTGGTAAACTAGCAAAATCTATAAAAGGAACAAGTCCTCCATCATTCGTAAAAAGAAAATACTGCTGTTTAATAATGCCACCCGTCAAACCAGCATAAACATCGTAAAAACCACTACCAGACATCAGTAAGCTTACGCCAAGCGCCTCGCCGTTTTCAACCAGCGTCGTATTCGCAACTAATTTAATCTGACCATCAGCATACGCAAAGCTAACACCGATAGTTAATACCATTACCCCTAGCAAGAACCCCCGTAGGCCTCGTTTTTTCATGGTTGCCTCCTAAAAAATTGAAAATTGAGTTAATTTTTATGTTTTTCTAACATTACCAATTACAT
The DNA here is from genome assembly GCA_002753105.1 of Deltaproteobacteria bacterium YD0425bin50. Taxonomy (GTDB): domain Bacteria; phylum Desulfobacterota; class Desulfobacteria; order Desulfobacterales; family YD0425bin50; genus YD0425bin50. The sequence continues at coordinate 19,968 of PDZT01000008.1, forward strand.
TGCCATCTTGTTACCATCAATGGTCAACAATTTTTTTCTTTTGTTTACCACCTTATTATCTTTAACTTGTCATGCCCCCATATGAATATATTATATTATTGAATCTTAAACGGCTTACAATCAAAATGAATCCAATTAGCGGCATCCCAAGGATCAGTTCCGGGTTGTGTCACCACACCACAGGCCGTATAATCTCCTGTTTGAATCTTCGGAAGCGGAACTTCAAAGATGATAAATTCAGCTTTATCAGTCAAGGGTTGAGCATGCAAATAAGGAATAATCTGAGTTGGCATACTGAATGACAGGGGATAAGCTATAGTCATGAAAAAACCACCAGGAAAAACAAGCGCTGCATACATATCCACAGTGCCATTGCCAATCAAGTCCATCGTAAAACTAAACACATCGCCAATCATATATATGGACTTATTCAATCCAACGACAACATTTACAGACGCACAACCACCAACTGCAATCACCTGACTTTCTTTGGTTTCTGAGACTTCTCCGTCTGAACCTTCAGCCTGATACAAAATACGCCATGTTCCTGCTGTATTGAAGCGATTGATCACGTTTTCCCAACGATCTTGAGCTGCATTATAGATCAAGTCAATTTCTTCAATCTTTAAAAAACCAGTAGAAACATCTTCTGGGTTATATTCCTGTCCGCTAAAATCCGGCGGGATCAGAAAAACGCTGACCTTTTTCATTGTGCCTTCGAGCGTTGTTGCTTTTGTCCAGATGGTTGCCGTGCAATGATTTTCGCCAGTCAATGTAATAACAGATTCATACCGCGTAATTTCAGGAGAACTTGCCGCTGCTATCCCCTCTTTGCCTATATACATATTCGAAGCTAAAACACGGCCATCAGAAGTTTGAGAATATATCCCATCGCCAGTGTCATCCATCCATGGAGTTTGTCCATTAAACAATTTGTCTGCTTTCATCTTATCCATCGCAGCCTGAAAACTCTCAAAAATCGATTTTCCACGCCGTAAAGAATCACTCAATAATTTGGTAAACGATTCGGCTTTATGACCATTCCACGCACGGCTTTGATTATCAGAGCTTGAAATAATGACCCGATTGGGCCCGTTTAATTTTTCTAATAATGAGCCTGAATAACAGCAATCTATAATGATCAACTTTGGATTTTCTGCAGGTAAGGAATCCAGAAGACCTTTTAAGACATCACCGTCAATACTTGCAGTTTGATTTAACTGCAATTTATTCACATACCCATGTCCATGAAAATAAAACACAAATTGCTCACCGGATTTCAAATTGTCATGTGCCCAGTTAAATGCTGCTTGCATATCTGGAACCCCATTCACCAATTGATTATCGGTTACTTTTTCTGGAATATTCTCAATGATATTTTCTGAATAAGGATTCAGATAAAACAGATCACTGTCTGTATAACCGCGTTTTCTAAGCAACTGGTACATTCGATTACTTAGATCACGCGTCACATCAAACAGCGTATTTTGAATATATGCACCGCCGCCTGCCACAATAATGGCTTTGCCTATACCTTGAGATGCTTCATCAACACGCATGATCAGTTCTTTGGTTGCGGTTTGAGCATTACTGTCTTTTATAGTTATTTTTACCGTATAAGTACCCGGTGTGGAATAAATATGACTTGTGGTTTCTCCTTGTAAAAATGTACCATCTCCACAATCCCATGAAGACACATAAGGCGGTTTGCCACCTGTAATGGAAACAGTAAACGCAACTGATAAAGGCGCTGCGCCATTTTGAGGCGTTGCCGTAGGTGTCAATCTCAATGACTCTGGAACAGCTTCAAATTGTGCTGTAACGGTTTTATTCTTATCCATGACCAATGATAATGGATTCGTGGAACCGCTTCCATCGCCACTCCAGCCGATAAATAGATACCCTTCATTTGGATTTGCGGATAAACTGACGGTTTCATTGCAATTATAAGCAATTTTTTGAGGACTTAACGCCACATTACCGTTAGCTGCATTTACGGTTAAGGTAAATGTTTTCTGGGTACAGTTGGCAACCACTGATTTATTGGTGTTCATGCTCAGAGTGAGCTTTGCATTGGTTCCAGACCCGTCACCGCTCCAATTGGCAAAGCTGTAACATGCTGCAGGCGTTACGGTTAGCGTTATGGTCTCACCCTCTGTATAAAATTCTTTATCGGGTGAAACATCGATCGTGGCACACCCAACCGGGTTTATTGATTTACTCAGGGTAAACATCGCGCTGAAATTAGCAGTAACCGTTTTATTACCATTCATCGTGATTGTGGTAGTTGTGTTGGTACCTGCGGCATCGCCAGACCAACTGGTAAATCCATAACCTGAACTGGGAGAAGCAGTCAGCGTTACCGTTTCATTGCAGGAATACGTGGTCTTGTTTGGGCTCTTTGTAACGTTTCCGCCGCTGGCTGAAACGTTTAGGCTGTAGGTTTGTTGACTGAAATTCGCGGTTACCGTTTTGTTACTGTTCATGGTAATGGTGGTGCTGCTGCTGGTACCTGAAGCGTCTCCACTCCAGCTTGAAAAATTATAGCATGTATCTGGGATTGCAGTCAGGGTTACCGTTTCATTGCAGGAATATGTGTTTTTGTTTGGATTTTTAGTAACTGTCCCACCGATCGCTGTGACATTTAAACTGTAGCTCGATTGGCTAAAATTGGCTGTGACAGTTTTATTCCCGTTTATGGTAATCGTGGTACTGCTGCTGGTACCTGAAGCATCTCCAGACCAGCTTGAAAAACTATAACAACTATTTGGCATCGCAGTCAATGTTACTATTTCATTACAGGAATACGTGGTTTTGTTCGGGCTTTTTGTAACGGTTCCACCACTGGCTGAAACGTTTAGGCTGTAAGTTTGTTGGCTGAAATTTGCGGTTACCGTTTTGTTACTGTTCATGGTGATAGTGATACTGCTGCTGGTACCTGAAGCATCTCCACTCCAGTTTGAAAAGCTATAGCAGGTATTTGGCGATGCTGTCAGTGTTACCGTTTCATTGCAGGAATATGTGGTTTTGTTTGGGCTCTTTGTAACGGTTCCACCACTGGCTGAAACGTTTAGGCTGTACGTTTTTAGGCTAAAATTCGCAGTTACCGTTTTGTTACTGTTCATGGTAATCGTGGTACTGCTGCTTGTACCTAAAGCATCTCCGCTCCAGCTTGAAAAGCTATAGCAGCTATTTGGCGTCGCAGTCAATGTTACTATTTCATTACAGGAATACGTGGTTTTGTTTGGATTTTTACTGACTGACCCTCCAATGGCTGAAACGTTTAAACTATAGCTCGATTGACTAAAATTAGCTGTGACAGTTTTATTGCCGTTCATAGTGATGGTAGTCGTTATCGATGCACCACTCACATCACCAGACCAGCTTAAAAACGTGTAGCATGTGTTGGGAATGGCTGTAAGAGTTACTACTTCTCCACTGGAATAATTTGTTTTATCTGGACTTTTCATAACCGTCCCACCCGTTGTGGGTGAAATATTCAAGTTATACAATACCACAGATGGTGGAGTACGAACGGCCCTGACATAGTAACTATTGGTTATTTTGCCACTAATATCGTTGCCATTGTTGAAATCTACGTACCATGCGTTATCTGCAGAAAGTACAAGTGTACTACTTGACCAATACCCAGCAGAAAGGCATATAAATATTGGATCGATAGCTGGGTTATATCTCGTATCAGAAATACTTAGTAATTCGTTAACGTTAGGAAGACGCCAATCTGAATACCCAGCAAAACTTAAATTTTCACAATACACTAAAGCATCATTTAATGATCTTGACGTACCATCATCAGTCTTTTGCCACATTAATCCCGTTGTTTCATCTGTAATTGTACCGTTTCCATTATCCGTATAAGGTCCATTAGCAAAAACAATGGAAGCTTGTAAAATAAATAAACCAAACAACAATACACACAATAGTCTTTGTCTTTGATGAATCATATTCTCCTCCTTAAAATTTATAATACCCTGCAAAAAAAACCTTAGTACATGAAACGTTAAATACGCATCGAGTAGGTAATCGTATAACGTAGGGGCAAATTTAAAACTGCCCTTACAAATTAGATGTGAAATAACCGTTTCGTGTACTTAGAAATTAATATCTTTATGGAATTAATAGGGTTTGGCGACTTTCTCTACAGTTTTATCCCTAATATATCAATGATGTTGAAAAAGCGATGGTAGAATATAGTAAAATCAATATCGATATTCATATTCGATATTCTCTTTTTTGTGGATTGACTCAGTATTGCATATTATATTTTAGTATTTTTGTAAGATAATCTACTAAAATGAAGCTGGCTGAAAACAAATACATTATAAATGTATATTTAAAAACTATAACCTGTCAATAATTATTTTTTATTTTTCTAAGAAAATTATCAGCAAATCATAAAAATAGATAATGCGATTTTAGAGTTAATCGGTTTGATTTTATTGGGAATTATATTAACAGGGAAACTGATACTTCAGGAAGATTAAAAACAAAGGTTGAGAGTAAACAATTATCAGGTGACACTACTTTTTTACCGCGTCCGGTTTGTCGTTGGCCTTGATTATCGTTTCGGTCATTTGTCCTGAACACGATTAAAGGATTAAAGGATAAACAGGATTTAAGAACTTGATTTTTTAGCTAATCATGGCAATTATAGACGTTCAGATAAATAATTTCACGGCGTTATCGGTCGGAGATATACTAAAATGTATTATCTCCTCCCTCTAGCCTTGTGAAATTAATTATCTGAAAGTCTATATGTAATCAGATAAATTGTGTTCAGACAATTAACTGGCCGAAACGAGAATCAAGGCACCATCGTTTCGGCCGGACATTATCGTTGCCGTGACAGAATTGTAGAGGCGAACCTTGTATTATTGCCTCTCCCCCAACCTTTAGATAGGCCCGTTATCGTTGTTTGCCCTCAATTATAATCAATTACTCAATTCCGCTGCTAAGAGTTCAGCCAAGGCCTCATCTGATAATTCTTCGAGTTCTTTTATATGGTTTTCATGGTCGGTTTTGGTTTTGTTCTCCTCGGCACTGCTTTCAATCGAGGAAGCAATTTCAAGTACATCGCGCTCAAGATGCTCCATTAAAGCGGATATCGTTGGAAAATCAAAAAGCAACGTGGAACGCAGGTTGATTCCAATAGAAGCTGCCAGTCTGTTTTTTAACTCTACGGCGCCAAGTGAATCTAACCCAAGTTCAAATAACCTCTGTTTTGGAGCAATTCGTTGTGATTTAGGCAATCCTAAAGCCTTTGTTACAAGTTCGCGCACATGTTTTTCAAGCAGGGCTGAGGCTTCTTTAGGAGCTAGCGCTTTTAAAATTTTTCCTAATCCACCTGTCTCAGTTAGAGATTTTGTAACGGCCAACTCAGATTCAGGCTGCAATATACTGAATAACGGTGGTATAGACGTTCCAAAAAGGCGTTTGAGAAATAAATCCCATTTGATCGGCAATATAGCCAACGTATGCTGTTTAACCGTCAACATTTGATCCAATAGCGCCATAGCATCTGCAGGAATGATAGGATCAATGCCATAGCTTGTAAAACGCTGTTGATCACGGTCTTCAAGGGATGCAGCCATACCCGTATTCGCCCAAGGCCCCCATTGAATACTTAAACCATGCAAACCTTGCGCTTGACGCCAAGCCATTAATGCATCCATAGCAGCATTAGCAGCCGCATAATTGCTTTGTCCCATTGAACCGATCAATCCGGCCACAGATGAAAAACAGACAAAGAAATCCGGTTCGCGTTCAGCCATTATTTGATGTAAGTTCCAGGCTCCAGCTAATTTGGGATTCATTACTGTTTTGAGCCGTAAAACATCTTGCTGAACCAAGACACCATCGTCTAAAACACCAGCCAGATGAAATACACCGCAAATTATCGGAAGTTGTAACATGGCATCATTTAACGCACTAGTAAGACTTAACATATCAGCCACGTCAGCAGATTGTGTCAGTACCTTCACTCCAATTGCTGCCAGTTGTGAGATGCGTTCATTTAGTTCAATATCAGCTTTATGGCGTCCCAAAAGCAGCACATGTTTTGCCCCCTTGTTGACTAACCACTCCATCAAACTACGACCTAAAGCTCCCAACCCACCAGTTATAAGGTAAGTGGCGTCTGATCGTATAATTTTGGGCTTATTGTCATTTTTAGGCAAGTTATATTTGGTCAGCAGTGCCTGCATCGTATTCTTGCCACGAATGGCAAGATCAGTGTTCGTATGATCAATCGCTAATAATAATGATAATTGCGTTTCTTCATCTCCGGCTGGTTTTGCTTCCAAATCTATACATCGGCACATAAAAGACGGATGTTCTAACCTTAATACACGCGATAATCCCCATAAAGCAGCCTGAGAAGCCTGAATCCATTCACTTTTTTGCAATAAATCACCATCTAAAACAGCCTGTGAGCCTCGAGTTACGATGGTTAAACGAGGCGTTCCCAATGTTGATGATACTATTTGCTTCAGAATAGTCACTAAAATACCACAAATATTCAGAGCATGATCAAGTGGCGTTCCATTATCACCATCAGTAATATGACAGAAAGAATCCGCCTGAAATACTATTGAATCAATATGGTTAACGTCTTGGCCAAGTTCATTAAGTAGCTGGGCTATATGTTCAGAACAGTTCAGATCAAGCTCAACATGGAAATGGGAGATGCGTCTATAATGTTGAGCATGTATTGCACAGCAGACACTGATGCCATGATTATCGAGATTTCTGAGCAATTCTGGTGTTGGGGATGATCCAGAGATGATAAGCCAATTTCTCGTTTTGGCCATAGCTGACGTTTGATACATTGATGTATCGGTATTATTATAATTGACTTCCTCCCAACGCACATAATATCCAGAGTTAGCTAAAAGATGTTCAGAAGTATTTCTCAGTAAAACCTCACGTTGAACACGGCGAGTTCTAAATCCAAGCGCCTCAGCAAGCAAACGTCCATCTTCCGTAAACAAATGCACGTCGCTGACAATATCATCTGCAGATGAATGTTGAGCAGAAGAGGTTCCTGATGCTTCAACGTTCGTATGAAGTTTGATATGACTCCATAGCTCGTTTGTATGTTCAAGACCATACCAATTAAAAGCTTGCACGCCAAAAGGTACAACTGCTTCATTCGGAGAAATGGTGATTATGGCTGAAATAATCTGAAGCATCGAATCAATTAGACCCGGCCCTAGATGATATTTAGGGTATCCCATTTTCTCTTTGGGTTGAACCAGACGTGCTATTACATTGTTATCACCCTGCCACAATTCTTTAACCCAACAAAATTGCGGGCCTAAAGTTATTGCCGACTGCCACATAGCGCGATAAAAGTCACGCTCAATACGCGCCAGACAAGTAATACGAAGAGAATCCAGTTCAGGTTTTTCTTCTTTATCCATATTGGCTATTGTAGAGATATTTCCTGTGGCGTGCTCTTGCCACGAAGTATGAGCACTTTCTGTATTTTCATGGGGCAGACTAATCAAGCTAAATGATCTTGCTGGAGTTTTATCTATAACAAGCTGAACTTTACGTTTCCCTTTTTCATGGATAACCAGTGGTTGCGGGAAAATAATATCTTTATAAGTACAAGGCGTATTGCCATACAGTTCAGCAGTTGCCTCAATCAATAAAGCAATATGAGCTGCTGCCGGCAAAACAATTTGACCGAAAACGCGATGATCTTCAATCCAAGACATAGATTGTGTTGAATACTCATTTTCAAACACCATCTTGTCTATCAATGGCGAGTCAATTTTTATTCCCGGAAAACGGTTAATGGTCTGAACTTTGGCCATCTGAGTATTGGCAGGAGTTGGAAGCCAGTAACTTTTACGAGCAAAAGGATACAGTGGTATATCCACTTTCTTATGGGTATGATTGGGATGCATACTCTGATACAGAGCTTTCCAGTCTATTTGCACACCCAACTTAAACATTGTACCTAAACTTTTTAGAACTTGCTGCCAATCATCAATTTTTGGGCGTAGGCTAGGCAAAAAGATATCTTGGGCTTTATTTAGAATTTGCTGTGCCAAAGCGACAAGAACGGGTTTAGGCCCAATTTCAAGACATAAATCAACGCCATGACTAAATAGCGACTGTACATTCGTTTGAAATTGTACTGGTGAACGGAGATGTTTTACCCAGTAATCAGGTCTGGCAATATCTTTGCCAATAAGATTTCCCGTTACATTGGAGTATATGGGGATCATCGGTAAATTGTACTTAATGCTATCTGTTATTTGGGCGAATTGATCAAGGATCGGTTCCATCATAGGCGAATGAAATGCATGAGAAACAGGAAGCACCCGCGTTTCAATTCCATCTTTGGTCAACATAGTTTCAAGTTGTTCTAGTACACCCTGTGAACCCGATAAGACGTAATTATTAGGCGCATTATAGCATCCAATCACCACAATATCTCCCGGTTTAACCTTTATATGACCAGAACTGACATATCGATCTATCGCTTCATCCATTTCACAATCCGTTGCCATGACTGCAAGCATTTTACCTTTTCCCGGGGCTGAGTTAATCAGTCTTGCTCGTTCAACAATAAGACGTAAACCATCAGCTAAGGAAAACACTCCAGCTATGCAGGCGGCAACATATTCACCAACGCTATGCCCAAGCATTGCAGTGGGTTTTACGCCCCAATTCATCCACATTTTTGCCAGAGCATATTCAATTGTAAATACCAGCGGCTGGGTTAATTCTGTTTGAGCGAGTTGCTCACTTGAAGCAGGTGTTTCGCCATATAATAGATCAATTACGGAGTGTTGCCAGAACAAAGATAGGATTTCATCGCATTCTTTAATAGCATTACGAAAAGTAACTTCAGTTTGGTATAGTTCACGCCCCATACCCACATATTGTGAACCCTGTCCTGTGAAAAAGAAGGCTACACGGGGTGGAGTTTGAAGTGTTCTAGCTGAATCAGAATTTTTATAGGCAGTTAAAGCCGCAATCATTTCAACTCTGTTTTTACCTGTAAAAGTCATACGCTGAGGTAAATGTGCTCGACAAATCGATGCACTGTAACATAAATCAGCCATGCTTAACACCGGGGTTGTCGATCCAGTAGTTTCTTCTAACGACTTAAGATAAGCGATCCACCGTTTAACAGTCACTCGCAGAACTTCTTCATCTATAGCACTTAGAGGTAAGATATGATTCTGGTTAGGTAACGGATCAGGCTGGGCAACCGGTAAATTCGTTAATACATACCTTTCCAATATGATATGTGCATTGGTGCCACCAAAACCAAAAGAACTGATACCGGCGCAAAGACGACCTGTAGTCCCTGCAGTCCATGGCTGAACGGTAACAGGAATTTGAAACGGAGTTCCGCTGAGTTTAATCATTGGATTGAGTTTATTTAGCTTTGGTTGAGGCGGGATTTCACCATAATTCATACTCAGAATGGCTTTGATAAGCTCAGCCATTCCAGCGGCAGATTCTAAATGTCCAATATTGGCTTTGACCGCACTCAGAAAACAGGTGTTATCCATTGATCGATCATAACCCAGCACAGCTTGCAATGCTTTGACTTCTATAGGGTCGCCAAGCGCTGTCCCAGTACCATGGGTTCCAATATAAGTGATCTCTGAAGGTTTTACTCCAGAAACGGTTAAGGCATTCCTTAACACCTGTTCCTGAGCGTGTATATTCGGCGCTGTTAGCCCATTACTCCGTCCATCCTGATTTACAGCAGTTCCTCTGATTACAGCCAAGATACGATCATTATCTCGTTGAGCATCGGATAGACGTTTTAATAACACTAAGGCACAACCTTCGCTTCGCACATACCCATTTGCTTCTGAATCAAAGGTTTTGCAGAGTCCATCAGGTGCAAGAAAACCAGCCTGAGAAAGAGCAATACTCATCTGGGGTGACAGAATAAGATTGACACCACCAGCCAAAGCCAGTGAGCATTCACCTCGACTTAGGCTATGAAAAGCCTGATGAATCGCAACCAAAGAGGATGAACATGCTGTATCTAAAGCCATGCTTGGGCCGCGTAGATCAAACTGATATGAAATACGGTTCGCCGCTATGCAAGAGGCCTTACCTGTACCAGTATAAACTGATAAATTATTCACATCTCCTAGTTGCCATAAACTGTAATCATCCGTGCTTATACCAATAAACACTCCGGTGTTACTGCTAGCTATATTTTGAGGAGCTAATCCAGCTCGTTCAAACAATTCCCAAGTCACTTCCAGTAACAAACGCTGCTGCGGGTCCATGATTTCAGCTTCACGAGGCATGATGCCAAACAGGCTTGAGTCGAACTTATCCACATCATTTAGAAAACCGCCACGTAACGTTGCAATTTTCCCATGTCCAGTCCCCTGTTCAAGGTTATCACGCAGGGGTGCCCATCTGTTAGACGGTAGGTCTCTGATTGCAATTCGCTTTTCAGTAAGTAATTTCCAAAAATCAGCAGGATTATCCGCTCCGGGAAAACGAAACGCCATCGCGACAATAGCAATCTGATTGTCGCAATTTTGAGGCGAATCAATGGTACATACAGGCTCAGATTGGGTATCTAACCCGCTAAGATGTTGGCTAAGCAATTCAATACTAGGATATTCCCATAAAATTGTATTAGAAAGTTCTGACGAGAAGTGGTACTCGTTTTTCAACCATGCTTCAAGCTCTCCTACCATCCCCAGACCTGCTCTTGAACTTAAACCGTGATCTGCAAATGGAGCTTGCGGATTTATGGCAGATTCAGGGAGATCAAGATGTCTGGCCAGAGACGAAATCAACCATGCCTTTAGTTGTAATACAGATGGCATCTTGACTGAAGTGGATATGTTTTTTGCGGTATTGGTAATATTCTGTAATGGTGCAGTACTTCGGGTTGGCCTTTCCCATATCGCCCATGAATCAAGGCGTCCTTGAAGATAAGCATCTCGGCATCCACGGTGTTGTATTTTACCACTAGAAGTTTTATAAACACCACCCTTTTTTAAGGCTACGAATGCATGTAGGCTAAGATCATGTTCCTCAGCTATAGATCGCTGGACTGCCGTAAATAAAGGTTCCCAATCATCAAGTGGTTGCTTAACCTCAGCAATGACTACTAACTTTTCAGATACATCTGTATCCACTGAAAACGCAACACATTGACCGGGAAGGATAATAGGATGACATTTTTCTACAGTAAATTCAATATCTTGGGGATAGTGATTAACACCGTCAATAATCACAAGGTCTTTTAATCTGCCGGTAAAATAAAGTTCTCCATCTTTCATAAACCCAATATCACCCGTAGAAAGAAACGGACCCTGCTCAGGTGCATCGGCCAGACGACATCCAAAAGTTTTCTGAGTCTCTTCAGGACGACGAAAATAACCGATAGCAACACTGGGATCAGAAATCCATATTTCACCGACTTCACCGTCGTTGCATCGAGTTTTTGTATTGACGTTGACAATGACAAGCTGTGTATTCGGATGCATCTTCCCACAGCTTACAATCCAACGTGTTCCTCGGTCCTGATCAGCATCTACTTCAACTATACGAGATTCATATTCTAATGCCACTGCATCAACATGACATATCTTTAACTCTTGACCATGAGGCCTAGTTGAGACAACTAGGGTTGTTTCAGCCATACCATAGGCCGGATATAAAGCCTCGGGTCGAAAACCACATTGCCCAAATGTTGATATAAAACGAAGAATAGTTTCTCGGCGAACAGGTTCGGCTGCATTACTGGCTACTCTCATACAACTTAAATCTAATTCTTTTTTCTGTTCATCTGTGATCTTTTCAATGCAACGCTCAAAAGCAAAATTAGGGGCTTGGGTATTGGTTCCGCGGTAACGGTCAATTGCTTTAAGCCATACATAAGGATTTTTGATAAATGTTACGGGGGACATGATATAAGATGGTGTGCCATTATATAAAGGGGTAAGCAGTCCATCAACCAAACCATAATCATGGTAATTTGGCATCCATACGATGGATTTGCTATCTTCTTTGTAATACCATAATTGTTTGGTATAGGTAAGATGATATAAAATATTGGCATGCGTCAACATGACACCTTTAGGCGTACCCGTAGAACCTGAAGTATATTGCAAATATGCCAAGTCATCAGACGTAGGCGTTATAGTAAGCTCTTGCCATAAGTCAGCCTTATCGCTTGTAACAGTATCAGTTGCCAGTCGGTAAAGGCTATCAAACTCCGAGCCTTTCATCTGATCCGATATGGCCTCAATAGTTAATACCAGAATTGCCCCAGCATCTTTAACTATCGCCATAAGCCTTGGCAGAGTACGTTTTAGACGAGTTGGTTCAGGCGGTGGTGCTGGAATTGGAACTACACCAGCATAAAGACATCCAAAAAAGCCAATTAGAAAATCTATACCTGTTGGATAGATGATAAGCGCCCGGTCACCATATGATATCTTATCCCTTATGGAACCTGCGACAGCACGGGAGGCTAAATCAAGCTGTCCATAAGTTATGGTAACATATTCGTCTATACCATTTTTGAGAAACGAATAAGCGTGTTTGTCGGGTGTTACTTGCGCCCGAAATTTAAGAAGATCACCGACTGAAGCGCAATCATCAATTCTTTTAAGCAGACTTTTTTGGGTTGTCTTCATTACATCCATAATTATGTTAGCCCCTCATTTTTATTAATATTAAGGAATAGTGTGTTAATATAAATAAAAATATTTTCTTTTTCTCACGTTTTTTATGCTGAATAAGGAACTGGTAGCACTTAAAAATTGAGATTATAAATTGGTTTTCTTTGAACAGTTAGGAGCTAACTATATAACTAATCAACTTTCATTGCAACAAAATTTTTTTATTACACAATAGTTTATACCTCAGTTCTCTTAACACATTTTAATGATTTTTCAATAAATTTTTTACCATAAGGCGAGGCATTTTTTAGTTGACACGATCAGGAATCTGAAATAATTTTCGCTTGTTAACCAAATTAACTGATAGATTTAATATCTGAACACCTAATATATTTTATAAGCAATTGTATCATCATGGAGGTTCCCCCATATTTCTGGAAATTATCTTTACAACATATTTAGGGGTAAGACTTTATGAACATTTCAAAAAAAAGCGTACTGCTGACCTGAAGCCATATAGTAAAAAGGTATGTACTGCTGACCTGCAGGTGAAACACTACAACATCGAAAATCGAAAATCGAAAATCGAAAATAAAATGGCATATGCGGATGACAAGCAGGTAAAGCAATATAAACACTATGCCAATACCAGTTTAATATCCATGGGTTTTACCGGAATGGGTAAATTCGTTCCCGGTCTAACCTTGATCGGTTTGGCGACTTATCTCTACAGTTTTATTCCCTATATCAAAGATGTTGAAAAAACGTTAGTTGAAGATCGTAAAGTCAATGTGGATGTTCTGTTTTTTGTGGGCAATATTTTGACTATTGGCTTGGCTCAGTATTTTACAGCATCTTTTAGTATTTTTGTCAGATACGCCGCCAAAATGAAACTGGCTGAAGCCAAGGATACCTCTAAAAAAATTATTACCGATGCCTTTACTCAGCTTCCGCAAACCGTATGGATTTTATCTGATCAGGTTGAACTAGAAATCCCTTTAAAGCAGATCAAAACCAATGATGTTGTGGTCGTAAGAACCGGAGAGGTCATTCCTGTTGATGGAATGATCACTCAAGGCACGGCATGTATTGATCAAAGTGCATTGACTGGAGAATCGCAGCCTGCCGAAAAGGGTCATGGTGAATATGTTTACGCCAATACTGTTATCCTGAGCGGTCGAATTTATATCCGGGTTGAGAATTCAGGTGAGTCAACTATGGCCGCCAGAATCAGCATGATTCTGCTCCATTCCACAGATTATAAATCCAAAGTTCAATTGAAGGGTGAAGAATGGGCAGATAAAGCGATCGTTCCTATGCTTGCGGGGACTGCCGTTATCCTGCCAACTCTTGGGCCAGTAGCGGCCGCTGTTTTCATCAACAGTCATATTGGCAATCGTATTCGGCTGTTGGCGCCTTTTGGAACACTTAAACACATTACTCTTGCGACTCAGAAGGGTATTTTAGTCAAGGATGGCAGGGCACTTGAAAGTTTATGTGAGGTGGATACGATTATTTTTGATAAGACTGGCACCTTGACCACGTTAGAACCTGAAGTCAAGCAGATTATTTCCTGTAGTTTGTATCAGGAAAATGAAATATTATATTTTGCGGCTATTGCTGAGGCCAAACTGACCCATCCCATTGCCAGAGCCATTATAAATAGGAACAAGCTTGAAAATTCCGGTTGGACTGAGCATGATGCATTTCATCATTCAAGATACGAGATCGGTCATGGGATTACCGCTTTTATAGGAAATCAGATTGTCAGAGTAGGCAGCATCCGTTTTATTGAGGGTGAATCAATCCGTATTCCTGAAGAAATCAGAGAGGTTGTGACTGAAGCTCATGAAATAGGCAATACTATAGTTTTAGTTGCATTGGCTGATCAACTGATCGGTGCCATCGAATTGCATCCCCAAATTCGACCCGAAGTAAAAAATATGATTACCCGACTGCGGACTCAAGGTATCAAGCACTTTGCCATTGTATCAGGCGATCATCGTTATCCAACCCAAAAGCTGGCTGAAGAATTGGGTATTGATGAGTTTTATTGCAATATTCTTCCCGAAGGCAAAGCGAGTATTGTAGAGCAAATGCAGCAAGAAAAGCGAACTGTATGTTTTATTGGAGATGGTATTAATGACGCCATTGCTATGAAAAAAGCCAATGTTTCCATTTCATTGGCCGGTTCTGCTACGATTGCAACGGATGCGGCTGAAGTTGTTTTTTTGGACGGTACCCTTTTGCCTTTGTGTGATTTTTTTGATATTGCTCAACAATTGGATAAGAATCTTCAAAAAAGTCTCAAATTAACTTTAGCGCCGGGTGTCATTAATCTTTGCGGCGCTTTTATTTTTAATTTCAGCATTTTTACTTCGCAGATGGTCAGCTCAACTTTCAGTTGGATTGCAATTAAGGATGTGATGAAGCCGCTCCAAGACAGACGAAAACTGATTTCCCATGATAAAACTGCTTGACCATCTATTCTCTTACAAAAACCGGATACAGCAGCAAAAGAAAAGCATCCTTTGTTGGCGTGAAAGGCAACAGCATGCAAGAACCAAAACTGTTTCAGAAATTGTGCGAAAAACTAACACGATTAACCAATGTCCATGAGTTGAATGAAAACACCCTGTTGGATAATCTGGTGCTCGATTCAATTACCGTGGCAGAACTGTCTAATTTCATCCGGTCAACCTATCAACGCAACATTAAACTTAAAGATTATGTAAACAGGGGGAATAGCTTGGCAGAGTTGCATTTGGCGATTCTGACATGCACTGAAAATGAACTTGATGCTTGCTCCCGCAGTTTTGAAGGGTATCAGCAAAACATGATGGC
The DNA here is from genome assembly GCA_002753105.1 of Deltaproteobacteria bacterium YD0425bin50. Taxonomy (GTDB): domain Bacteria; phylum Desulfobacterota; class Desulfobacteria; order Desulfobacterales; family YD0425bin50; genus YD0425bin50. Next base: position 35,468 of record PDZT01000008.1, read on the forward strand.
ATGGTTCCTTGTTCTGATGCTGAATCTGTTCAATAGATCATTTTTTCGTATCAAAGTTCATGGCCATCAGATGATAGACCCGACGATGCAATATATTTTTTTTGCAAACCATGAAAGTCATCTTGATCCATTTTGGATTTATTGCTGTTTGCCACGGCCAATTCAAAAAAAAGTGCGAACCATCGCCAAAAAAGAGCATTGGGATAACTGGACAGGCTCTTTTCTATCTGGATTAATTGGAGGAATTCCTATTGATAGAACAGGAGATGTGAGTGAGGTTTTGCACTACACTTTGAAACAGATTCAGCAGGGCAGTTCTATTATTATTTTTCCTGAAGGAACCCGGACTGGCAATGGAAAAATGCAGCCTTTTAAATCGGGAATCGTCTGGTTAGCCAGAGAAAGCAAAATTCCTTTGCTACCGGTAGGTATTCAAGGCGCATTTGAGGCCTATCCCCGTTCTCAATCATTACCGAATTTTAAATTTAGGAGAAATCACATTCATTTACAATTTGGCAATCCAATCATCACTGATTCCACAGAATTTCAGAATCAGACGGATCAAACCATTCTTCACTTTTTACAAAAAAAGATTGAAGCACTCAGGGGGCTTGAGTAACACTTTGAGCATTTTTCGGAGAGAACAATGACAGATGTTTTAAGTAAAGTCTTTCAGGATTTTGTTCAACACTACCCTGATAAAATATGTTTTACATGGGTAGATGAGGAAGGTAAGGATCAGAAACAACTGACTTATCAGGATGTGTGGGAACATGGTTTAACCCTGCTGTATATTCTGCAAACCAAATATAAAGTCACAGCCGGAGATAGATTGGTGCTCGCTTTTTTACCGGGAATTGATTTTTTCCTTACCTGTGTTGCCTGTATTCTAGGGGGGATTGTTCTTGTTCCTGTTTATCCGGTGACACCGCAAAATGCTAAAAGACAGTTGGCTCACATTCACAACATCGCCAGAGCTTTCGGGAGTCATTATATTCTATGCGATCCATTGATCAAAAAACTGGTCAATTTCACTCGTATGCTTTCTTTTAATTTTTCAGGCAAATGGCTGGTGCTTCCTTCCAACACCCATAAATTTCAACAAGCCACCTGTTATCATGGCAAACCTGAAGACGTGATTTTGTTTCAATATAGCTCAGGCTCAACCGGTGAACCCAAAGCGATTGCTCTGACGAACAAAAATATCATGTCTCAGTTAGACTATAATCGAGAGGTTTTAAAGCTCAATCATGATTCCCGAGGTGTTTTATGGGTTCCACCGTATCATGATCTGGGATTAATCAGCGGTATGCTGAACTGTCTGGTTGGTCATTGTTCTATGTGGATGATGTCGCCCATGACATTTTTAAAAGCGCCACAGATTTGGTTTGAAGTCATGTCGCGCGTCAGAGCTACCCATACTGCGGCTCCGGATTTTGCCTTTGCGTACTGTATAAAAAAAATTCCGGTTTCATTAAGAAAAAACTGGGATTTGTCATCACTTGAGGTGTTGATGAGTGCTGCTGAACCTATTCGATCAGATATCATGGAAGAATTTTTCAAAGAATTTGCTGAAACACAGCTAAAACGAGACTGTTTTACTCCGGCTTATGGACTTGCTGAGCATTCTGTTGGGGTTACTGTCGGAAAATTTCAGACGTTAACCATTTCAAAAACTGCTCTTGAAAAGGACAAACGCGCGATACTGATTGATGATGGTTCAGAGAATCACGATATTTTGAAAATTGCCGGATGCGGCGAGCCATCAGAGCGTTTTCAGCTTCGGATTGTCAATCCTGAAACCAATGCGGTGTTGTCAGAAGATCAGGTGGGTGAAATTTGGGTTTCTTCTGACTGTAAGGCGGATTTTTATTTTAATACGCCTGAAACAACACACCAATTATTGCAGGCCTGCCTTGAGCAGGATGATGGATATCGTTATCTTCGTACCGGAGATTTAGGTTTTATTCATGAAAAAGTTTTATACGTGACTGGAAGATTAAAGGATATTATCATTATTCGGGGCCGAAATATTTATCCTCTGGAAATTGAGGAGACCATCCGTGATTTAGACCCTATGATTCGTTCAGGGGGTATCACTGCCTTCAGCATGATGAATGAAAGCCTAAACGAAGAAGGAGTTGGCCTTTTTGTTGAGTTGAACCAGAACACAATTGATCAACGCAGAGCAATACCATTGATAGAAAAAATCACTGTTGCAGTACAGCGCGAACATAACTGTCCCTGCGTTATGATCGTTTTAGGAAAGCGACATCTGGTCAAAAAAACCTCCAGCGGTAAAGTCAAACGCAATTTATGTCGTGAGATTGCTCATCGTGCTAACTTGGATTCACTGCCTGAAGTGCTTTATATCCACAAAAAATCCTCGCTTGCTTCTGTTTCTCATGAACAACCTGTATGTAAGCATATGTTTAAACAACTATCCTCAGAGGAACACCATATTTTTTCTGTTATAAAAGTAAATATTTGCAGTATTTATCAGCTTGATGATATGGAGATTGATTTGAACTCGCATCTGTCAGAGTTGGGTATAAGTTCGCTGCAACTTGTTGAATTTACAGACAGAATAAATAAGGCTTTTGTAAAAAAATTGAAACCAGATGATTTGCTAAAAGCCAAAACTATACGGGAAATTGTTAACATGGTTGCATCCACTCAAAAATTATGACGTAACCCTATGAAAAAGAGCAGGTCATGTCGATCAGTTTAATTATCAAGGCAAGTTTATGTTGGATTTTAATTTATGCGGTTTTGCTACTTCTATGCCAGTATGCTTTTAAACAGAGCCAAAGTCCGATTTATATTGGTGCAATTCTAAAAATTTTGATTATTATCCATAATCTTATCCTGTTGTATCTTATCCTAAAGGGTCCTTCTCCAGTAATCATGTCCGATTTTTTAGGTATATGGTCTTGTCTGTCGATAGGCTATTATGTGGTTGATACTTTTTTACAAATCATGGGCAAACCGAGTATTAATGATATGGGAGATTCCAAACGGTATAGTCTGATTCACCACTTTACAGTTGTGCCTGTTTTTGTAATGGTCATCCACTGGTCTGAATTTTTATTGCCCTTTGTATGGCTCCGTTTGCCGGAAATTTCTTCATTATGCAAGCATATCAGGGTGTGGGCCTTAAAAAATGCAGAAACCATTCCTTTTCAATTCAGACAACAGCTCAATCAATTCTGTTTGAAGTTGTGGTTGAGTATTGAGTTGATCACTGTTCTATTGTTATTGGCTTGGCTTGTATTTCATTTTTCTATTAAGGCGCTTATAGTATTTGCCTTGTGCCTGCCGTTGCTGTTTGAGACATGGCGTCTGGCTGCTGACAGAAACAACTCAAGAAGCTGAAATGGCGATAAATCATAATCGTTTCAATTTACTATAGTTTTTCAGAAAAGAATTTTGGCAAGGCAGCAGGGAGGAAGGTGTATATTTTAATACATCGACGACCGATAACGCAGCAAAAAACTTTTCTGGAAAACTATATAAATACAAATTATAAAAATAAGGGAAATATATGCGGCGTTTTCATTCCTATGGTCCAGTAAACAGCAAATACCATTTTTGTATTGAGCGTAAAGCAATAATCGAAACATGTTCAGAACAACTTGTGGGGATTCAAGAAGAAGGCGGGCATTATTTTACTATATGGGCACCTCGTCAGACAGGCAAAACATGGCTGATGCATCAGGTAAAGAAAACAATTGAAAAAGAATACCCTGATCGTTTTATTATTGGCATGATGTCAATGCAGGGCGTAATTTTGCAAGACAAAGATTCCCAAAACGAGTTGCTGTCTTGGATGCCCAAGCTTATGAAGAATGGATTTAATCTTAAAATAAACCCACCCCAAACATGGCAGGAATGGATCAATTATTTTGATAGAAGCGAAAAATTTTTTGAAAAACCGGTTCTATTATTTATTGATGAATTTGATGCGCTGCCTTCTCAAATTATTGATCTCTGGATTACCCTCTTTCGGGATATCTATTTGAATAGATCGAATTATCTGCTTCACGGTCTTGCACTGATTGGGGTAAGAGCCGTGTTAGGCGTGGAAAGTCTGCGGGGCTCGCCATTTAATATCCAGAGATCCTTGCATGTACCGAATTTTACCAGAGCGGAAGTGGTTGATTTATATCAGCAATATCAAACAGAAAGCGGACAAAAAATTGAGTCGCAAGTTGTGAAAACGATTTTTGAGGTAACTTGCGGTCAACCCGGTCTGGTCTGCTGGTTTGGCGAGCTTCTCACCGAAACCTACAATACAGACAAGACCAAAGCTATTGATTGGGATTTATGGGAAGAAGTGTATGAAGCCGCACTGCATGTCGAATGGAATAATACCATTTTAAACTTAGTGAAAAAAGTACGGACAGGTTATGTAGAACAGGTTCTGGCTCTATTTGCCAGTTCAGAAGTTCAATTTTCTGTAGATGCGGATTGGTGCGCGTACTTGTATTTAAACGGAGTGATCACTTCGCAAACGCTTTTGGACATTTCAGGTAAAAGACGAACGATTTGCCGTTTTGCATCGCCTTTTATCCAGCTTCGGCTTTATAATGCCCTGACCAACGATTTAATCGTCACCGGTTTCCCAATTTTGTCTCTGGAGCCTTTAGATCGTCTAACGGATGTATTTGATGCTGCTGAAATAAACCTGCCGGCTCTGTTGGAACGCTATAAAGCCTATCTGAAACGACTAAAAACTAAGGGCTTAAATCCATGGAAAGCACAGCCACGCCGCAGTGATTTACATTTAACCGAAGCTGTTGGGCATTTCCATTTATACGCATGGATCAGGGATGCGATTGGAAGACAGTGCGTGGTCAGTCCCGAATTCCCAACCGGCAATGGACGAGTTGATTTGCACATCAGATGCGGGCATCAAAAAGGAATTATTGAAGTCAAAAGTTTTACTAACCAATTTGAAATTCAGAAATCCAAAGAACAAGCTGCTCATTATGCCCAACAATTAGGTTTAAACAGCGTAACCCTAGCCCTGTTTGCGCCATTAGAAGAAGATATCCTGGATCAGCTTTCTTCTGATGAAAGAATAGAAGGCATGAGCGTACATACTGTGGCTATTGGATGGAACTAAGGAGTTTCCAGACACGGGCTATCGTTTCGTTAATTGCTAAGTACACAGAACGCTAAATACGCATCCGATTTTCTGGATACCGGCTTTCGCCGGTATGACGATTGACAGGATCGTCCGATCGTCATGCCGACGAAAGTCGGTATCCAGAAATAGAAACGAATTTGTTTCCTGTACTAAGTCCAACAGGTAACCTGATATTTCAAATTGATTGAAAACAAAGATTGACAAATTATCAGGTAAACTTTTTACGTGACAATCATTTTTTATTTGGTTAATATATATACATGCTGCTTAATTTTTATCTTTTTTTTATAGTTCTGACCAGTACTGCCCTGTTGATATCATGGATAAAACATTCCCACAATTTTATCAAACGGTCCATTATCCTGCTGGTGTTGTTACACGTTGTATGCCTTGCGTTGTGGGGTGGAATTTATACATTTTCATTGTTAATCAGCATGATTTTGTTATCAGGGGTTTATGAACTGGCTAAACAATACAGCCCATCTCCATTCTTGGGAATCCTATACACTGCTGTTTTTCTGGGAGTGCTTTTTCTTTTTATCCCCTATTTTATCTACCTGATACCTTTGTTTTTATTGGTATCAATTTATAGTTTTAGGGGGTCTTCCCGACAAATTTTTCATTACAGTTTTTTTATCCTGTTCTCTTTTTTCATTTTAGGGATCAGTGCTGTGAGTTTGATTGAACTATACCGTTTAAATAGTAACCATCTGATTCTTTTGCTGTTGCTGATACAATTAAACGATGCGTTTGCTCTGGTTGGCGGGAGCCTATATGGGAAATGGCATATTTTTCCAAAGATTAGCCCAAAAAAAACTCTGGAGGGTTATCTCAGTGGTGGCGTCATGATGATTGTCGGAATCGTCATTCTTCATACGTTCATTCCAGTAATAAAGGGAAATGATTTGTGGCAGGATGGAATTCTTTTTCTTTACCTGTTTTTTTTCGCTAACGCAGGTGATCTATTGTTTTCAAGCATTAAGCGCAAATTGGACATTAAGGATTTTAGTTCATTTTTACCCGGACACGGCGGTATTTTAGATCGATTTGGCAATATTTTTTTTGCAGCGCCCGGTTGGTATATCCTGATTGATCGAGGAATTATCTGGTAAATTATTGTTGCATAGCTCTATAGACTTTCAGATAAATAATTTCACGGCGTTATCGGTCGGAGATATACTAAAATGTATTATCTCCTGCTCTAGCCTTGTGAAATGAATTATCTGAAAGTCTATATATATATAAGCCTTTAACTTCATGAATTTATGAATATTGTGACGTATATAATGATAATGATAAGTTGTATGATGTCATCTGTATCCACTGTAAATGCACAAGATGGAGTTGTGCTTTTACATGGACTTTGTCGGACTAAATCAAGTATGACAAAAATTGAGGATGCGTTAGTTAAATCTGGCTTTTGTGTTGAGAATGTCGATTATCCGTCTCGTACAGCTACGATTGATCAATTAAGCGATGATGCCATTGGTACTGTTCTGAAAAGCCCGACTCTTCAACAATGTCCACAAATTCATTTTGTAACACACTCTCTAGGTGGTATTTTGGTGCGAAGTTATTTTAAACGACATCCGTTTGATCGGTTAGGTCGGGTTGTTATGCTTGGGCCCCCCAATCAGGGAAGCGAACTTGTTGACAAACTTTCATCATGGTGGCTTTTTAAAAAATTGAATGGTCCCGCAGGGGATGAGTTAGGCACGTCAATGGATTCAATACCGAATCAATTAGGACCGGTGAATTTTGAATTAGGTGTAGTAGCTGGAGATCGTTCTATCAACTGGATAAACAGTATAATCATAGATGGGAAAGATGACGGGAAAGTTTCAATTGAGCGTACCAAAGTAGAAGGCATGAAAGAGCATATTGTTGTTCATGCGACTCATCCTTTCTTAATGAAAAATAAACGCGTTATTGAGAATATTATTCGGTTTCTGATTACAGGATCATTTAAGAAAAATGGGTAATCTTCGGTGGTAGAACACTATGACGTGATAGTATGCCAACAAAACATATTTCGCTGAAAAATGATGATTGTGTCAGGGGCTTTATGGTGAAATAATACATGTCCAGTGGGGTTGATGAGCCTGATACAATTGAAGTGCTTTTTCAAAATTTTCAGTTGCATAGCAATATTGACATCCAAAACAACAGGTATTGTTTACTCCAATATCAATGCTTCTGTGACACAAACACCCTTCACGTTGATGGTGCATAGCGTAAGACTGACGATGACCTGACAGGTTTTCCATTAATCCAGCATTTACGCATGACCCTGAGTTTATACCTGAACCTGAAACAGATAATATAGATTCACAGCAGGATTGTACGCGAACTCCTTTTTTATGAGAGATATTCACCATCCATTGCAGCAACTCGGTATATTCATTCACTTCATATACCAACCCATCCTGTGGCGTACCCAACCTTCGCAGCGTTTTTCGATATGGATCAATAAGACTGACAATAACTGTTTCTGTAACATGGCAAAGTGAATTAAGAAGATACACAAAGTTTTCTTTATGCCATGATTCAGAGATGTCAGGCAAGTGATATAAAATCGGATCATAACGCCAGATAACTCTTGATTTTCCAATCTGTTTAGACAGCTCTGAAAACACAGCAATAGCTTTATCTGCTGAAGGTGAATGAGGCTCAATGTTTCTCGGATAATTTACAATGGTATAGAGAAAATAATAGGTATAGCCATACTGGTCAAGTTTTGACAAAAAATCCAACATGGGTTCAGCATGTCTTGTCCAAAACACAAATCCATTGACAGAATTTGGGGTAAGGGAAACCCGATAAAAGGTTTTTGGATAAATCGGATTGGGATACATACAAAAGCCTTCCTCAATCCGATTCATAAACCATTTGCTGTAAAAAGCAGGGATATCAGTGCGACGACTTACGCTGATCAATTGGGATATAGTCAATTTGTTCAGGTCCAATATAAATTTGTCTTGGCCGGGCTAATTTCCATGAGGTATCTTCAATGCTTTCTTTCCATTGAGCAATCCATCCGGGTAGTCGTCCAATGGCAAACAACACTGGAAACATATTGGTTGGAAAACCAATGGCTCGTAATACAATACCACTATAAAAATCAACATTGGGGTACAGGTTTTTCTTAATGAAATATTCATCATTTAATGCAATTTCTTCAAGTTTCATGGCAATATCTAATAGTGGATCCGTTCTCTTCAGTTTATTCAGTAACGTATAACACATTTGTTTCATTATTATTGCTCTTGGATCATAGGTTTTATAGACCCGATGACCAAAACCCATCAACCTAAAGGTATCATTTTTGTCTTTTGCGCGCGCTACAACTTTGTGAACGTCTCCGCCATCTTTATGGATATCCACCAACATTTCAATCACAGCCTGATTAGCGCCGCCATGAAGCGATCCCCATAATGCAGCAATACCTGCTGAAATAGCCGCATATAAATTCACCCGACCACTACCCACCATTCTGACCGTAGATGTAGAACAGTTTTGTTCATGATCTGCATGTAAAATCCAGAAAACATCTAACGCTCGAACAATATCCGGATCGATGACATAGGGTCTAACAGGGGAATCAAACATCATATTTAAAAAATTTGCAGAGTAACGCAGGTCATGACGCGGATAGACTATACGATGGCCTCGGGATATTTTATAAGCCATAGCCGCCATCGTCCTGACTTTGGATATCAGTCTTGCCACAGTGATATTGATTTCTTCTTCAATCCCCTCCAAATACGGATAAAAACCTTTTAAAGCAGTTACCATCGCTGACAGAATGCCCATTGGATGGGAATCTCTTGGGAAGTGTTGAAAAAAACCGTGCATGTCTTCATGAACCAAGGAATGGTCATTCAATAAACGAGAAAAACGGTTTAATTGCTCTTTATTGGGTAAAAATCCATCAATTAATAAATATACAACTTCAACAAATGAAGATTGTTCGGCAAGCTGTTCAATCGGAATACCTCGATATCTCAATATTCCTTTTTCTCCATCCATAAATGTAATTTCACTTGTACAGCTTCCAGTGTTTGCATATCCAGAATCTAAGGTTATTAAGCCTGTCTGAGATCGAAGAGTTGAAATATCAATGGCTTTTTCTCCTTCCGTACCTACAACTACTGGTAACGTGTATTCTTTTCCATCAAAAATTAAGGTAGCAACATTTTCCATTTTTATTTCCTTTTGTGTAAGCTATCTTATTAGAATTGAACAACAATTTCATCATATGTTTTTCGCCATTTTTTAGGCCCCATCGTCATTGTTGTATTGAAATATCCAACGGCTAACAATACTGGAATCCAGTATTGA
>PDZT01000112.1 GCA_002753105.1 Deltaproteobacteria bacterium YD0425bin50
TAAAACATTAACCCCTACAACCCGTTCAAGAATCTGAGGAGTATTATCAATAATCATATCCACTCCCCGTAATTTTAGAAAATTTATCCTGTCGTCGTAAACTGTTGAGGTAATAATAACTTTGCGATTCAATTCATCTACGCCAGCATCACCGATATAATCATAAAATTCATGATATGGCACCAACATCATAAAATTATTCTGCATGGCTTTTTTGAGAAGATATTTATTTAATTTTTGTATTCCAAGAGATGAATTCGATAATCTTTTACTAGGAGTATATTTAAGAACTTCATGTATTCCTTTAGCATATGATTGAACATCTTGTATTGAATGTAAAAATTTGGGGATACCGTGATCTAAAATGGGGTCTGCAAATGTCAAATTATCTGTAAATTCTGATAAAATTTCTGCAAGATTATAGTTCGTTAAGCCTGACAGTACTAGAATTCTTGCATTATTAAAAAAATCACCCAAGTTGTGCTGCACAAAACGAATTGCCCATTCAAACGATACTTTTCGTAATGCAGCACCTGTTGTTACGGGGGTTTCAATCTGAGCGCTTAATTTTTCAATTTTTTGAACCCGTTTTTCAGTGAGTCGTTTTGGCCCAACTGCATAGGGAAATTTTACACTACCCACACCAATAGCATCCGCTTTTTTATCCCATTCCATCAATAATTTTTGAGCAATTTCGAAATCTCCATCTGTTCCAATGCGTTTTACTAAAAATTCCTGATCTAAAAATCTAGTTTTAAACTCATAATCGTTTTTACTCGGTCCAAGACTAACACTAATAACGGTTTTCACAGACATTCCCTCCATATTGTATAATTTTAGTCACTTGAACTATGATGTGCATTTACAATCGCATAGTATTAACTATGCCAATAATAATATTACAATTCAAGATAATTTCTTATTATTATTTTGTTTTGACTTTTTTGGTTAAATCCGTTTAATTATAAAGATAATTAAGCATAATTTAAAAATCCGTTTTTATGTTTATTAACAATCAATTTATTTTAAGGAGAATGACCTAATGAAAAAAATGTTTACGCTTTTTTTAAGTTTATCGATGATTTTTTTTGTATCTTCAATGCATTCCTTAGCTTCAAATACTCCAACAGCCCCACAACTCAATTTGGAAGTCTCCCAAAGTATCGTGAAACTGAGCTGGAATGCATCGTCGAATGCAGAAGGGTATGTTCTTTATTTTGCGCCTTATCCTGATGCCAGTTACATTGGAAGCATTGATATTGGTAATTTAACACAAGTCCAGTTTAGCGTTTTTAACAATCATTTTAGTTTTTATGTTGCAGTAAGAGCGCAAAACAGTTTTGGATTAAGCGATTTTTCAAATGTTGACTATTTTTGGCTGCCCGGACCATCAGCGGATATTACAGGCGTATGGGATGTGCAAAGCATGGTGAATGGTGAGGCAAGAAAAGGCGTTGCCTATATGTTCATGAGTAAAAATGGCGTAATCAAAGGAGATGCAAAACTCATGACACTTACCGGTTTTCCTAGCATTACCGGTACACTTATGGGAAACCAATTTGAAATAATTTTAAAAGATGAATCCAATTCAATGGTTGCTACAGGAACATTAAACAGTGATGGAACTGAAGCAACAGGTACATTTATATTGCCAGGACTGCAAAATCCTGTCATCTGGTCAGGAAAAAAACGTTCAGAAATTAAAGAACTGAAAGCAAATGGAACTTACACGATAAGCGAAGATAATACCTTAACCATGAATTTTTTAGCATCTGAATTTACAGAAGCATCTCAGCCCAGCCTTACCTATAAAATTTCATCGATTACCAACTCTACGTTAACCCTATTGAATGAGTATGACTTGGAAAATATTTGGATTAGAGAAAAAGGAACCTCTTCAGACCTCATTGGAACATGGAAACGATTTGATGGCGAATCCATGATCAAACAAACCTTTACATCTGATGGTGAATTTGAGTTTGTTCAATACACATATACTGTAAAATAAACACGATTTATAAGGATGAAAAGATTACGGGATTAAGCCCATCAAGTCCCAATTAAAATCCTGATCCTCCTTTAATCTTGGTAATCTTGTTCAGACAAAACTGGGCAACCGCTGTGGTTGCCCAAATTCAACTCCAAAAATCATTTTAACTAACCTAATTTACTACTTTTTTTAAAATTATATTGATCAAAAAAGAATTAATAATAATCATCCTTATACGTTTATGAGCATTGTTTCCTTTTTAATTGCATATCAAGATGATTCTAACGGATTTTGTGGTCGACGAAAACCCCGAAGGGGTTATATACATACCAGCCCAGGGCAACGCCCTGGGTATAGGAACGTATTGAGATAAGCCCTGAAAGGGCGTTACATAATGAGGCACATGTCACGCCCTTTCAGGGCTAAGATGTACTTACCAATAATATCCCATGGCGTTGGCCCTGGGCTGGTATGTCACGCCCTTTTCAGGGCTTATCAAATACACCACAAAATCCGTTAGAACCAGTGATATTTCACGAATAGATATCGCCATAATCAAACTCCAATTAAATCAATTGTACCAAGCGTTACGGATTAATGATGCAGATGCTGAAACTATTTTTGCAGAGATAAAAAATAAAAAAGAATTTAACAGGGTCTATGTTAAAATCAGGCCTTGATCTTTGTTTCGGCCACTGTGTAGGGGCGGCCCTGTGCCTGCCCAGATCAAGGGCAACCACAGGGGTTGTAACCCATATGCATCAAGCTAAGGAGATAGGCTTATTTATTAGCTCCGTTAGGAGCGATCTGTTTGTAGCAAATGGAATCCACCTAAATTAAGCTCCGTAGGAGCGACCTGTAAATTAAACAGGCCGCTCCGATGGAGCTTGATATAGGGATGAACATACATTGCTACAAACAGGTCCGTCCTACGGGACTTTCTTAGCTTGATGCATATGGGGTTGCCCCTACACCATAAACCATGATTGGCCGAAACGAGAATCAAGGCCTAAAATCATATGGGTGCAGTTCCTTTTTTACGACGGGCTAATAAAATCAATGGATTAAATACATTGGCTTATAAAGATATTATTCGTGAAAAAGTTCATAAATTGCCGTTCTTCATGGATTTGTTTAATAATTCTTGTCGTAAAAAAGGAACTGCACCCAAATCATATGTCAACAAACTTGAAAAAGAAATTGAGAATTTTGAATTTAGTAAAGCTCAAAAGTCATTGCAGGATTTACTTAATAAACTGGATACTGAATAGCTTCTTCTGAAACCGTAACTGGAATTTCTTTTCCTGCATTTTGAACATAATAAGGCTGATTCGCAATGATTGAACCATTTTTACCGGGAGCAGAGTAAGGTACTCGGGCCTGAAATAACCCCAATTCTTTTTTTTCCAGTTTTGTAGTATAAGTAAATTGCCGACCCGTATTACTAATTAAACGTAAGTTCAGAAAAAGTTCTGGATTAATGTCAAGCGAAGGTGCTACCTGAATTTTAACTAAAGCTCCGGGAACTTGCTCAAAAACTCTATAACGCGAAGTAATCAAGCCGTTGATTTCTATTTGCTCGTCAGTTTCATAAACAAGCCTTAACGTACTAATCGCTGGGATAATCGGTACTTTTTGTGATGTTTTAGGAATTATTACACTGCCGTTAAAATAAAAAAGATGACCATTTAGAGTTTGAATAAAAGCAATAGTGGGCTGACCATGTGCATCTAAAAAAACTTGATTATACTGTGGGTTGAGCGGAAGCATATTGAGAAAAGATAGAGCAGGTTCTAAAATCACTAAACGGGCGTCGTAGTGGTCAAGCAGACTCAAAGCCTTAGCTGTATCCGGCGTGAAATTAAAAGCTACATAATCTTGTAATGCTGTCAGAGCAGGTTCTAAAAGTGGATTACACATATTGGAGAAGTCCGTATAAAACCTAATTTTATGACCTATATCCCAATTTGCAAAAATAGTTTGTCCATCTTTAGTTACAGAATAGGTGTTACTGATAAATTTTAGCATTTTATATGTGGTATGATCGTTTCCCTTGCGATTTAAGCTAAAGGCAATGCTGAAATCAGATAATCCAAACAGGGTTACTCCTATGAATAATACCCATAGAGAAATTTGGAGTTCACGTGATTTTTTTTGTACGGCATACATCCACAAGAGTTCAGCAAACCCAATTCCGGGGATAATTGCCAACAGTTGATAATAGCGAAAAAATTTGACCTCACGAAAAGCAATCAGACCGTAAAAAAACAAGGGTAAAGTTAAAATAACCCAATTCAGACTGCGTGTTCTCCAAGCCCAATAAGGTAAAATAAGTGTACCACAGATCATGAATGGCCAAAAGCCTTTGAGAATACCCGCATTCAAAAACTCCCAACTTATACTCTGAAATTCGTTAACAATGTCCTTGTAAAATAACCCTCTAGTATAGGCAATTCCATTGTGTAGTTCTTGAAAAAAGTGAGGAATACAAGTTAAAGCAAAGCCAATAATACCAACAAAAGTAAATAATTTTAAAAAAAATGGAGAATTTATTTTCAAACGGTAGTCTAAAATATAACAACTTAAGGTTACTGCAGAGCCAATCCCTACGATGCAAACGTGAAAATAGGATAAGGATAAATAGGTAATCCCAAAATGCATTCCATAATAACTATTATAAACGCTAGGAATTAATATAAGAAGAGCCATTATTTGTGATATAGCTAAAATTCTAGTAAATTCATAGTGGTTATCTGTTAAACGAGTTAATTGTATGGTTATACAGCATATCATTAAAATAATATAATCTAGCAGAAAGCTCGGTAAACTCAAGAAACCAATAACAATTACAACAGCAAGCCATAAACTATTCCTGTAATAAATACTTTGGAGCAAACTCCAATAGAGTCCAATTAAAATTAAAAATTCTGCGCCATGGTGATCTATAATCGAAAAATAGGTGGTTGTAATATGAACTGGCAGCACTGAGAGTAAGGCCATTGATGCTAAAGAAGGGGGTTGCGTAAGACAAAAACGGCTTAACCGATAAAAGACATAAAGATTTAAAATACCAATCATAGAAGGTATAAAACTGATCCATATTTTTAAATCAAACGTATTAGGATGGAATATATAAAAGCATCTTGAGATGCAACCGATGATAAAATCGAAGCCCGGTGGCCAATGAGCTACATAGCCCGTTGGATAATAAGATTTCTCATCCAGATATTGAATTGTTTGGCGCTTTTTTTCAGCAAATTCCATGATTCTTAAAAAATGATACGGAGCATCATTATCTGCGATGATAATGTCCTGCCCTTCAACATCAATCAGATATGACATATTCCAATTACGAATTAGAAATGCACTTGAAAGGATCAATAAGATGAAACCAAGGGTAAAAAGTTTATTCATTCGATTTGAGTGCCATTACAAACAAAAATAAAGAGATATATATGTATTAAATACGAAACCGGCGAATCAGTTCGATGAGTGTACCAGCCAATGATGAAAGTTCCTTTGAAGAAAGACTGGTTTTATTTGCACCACTTGCCGTTTCTTTAGCACCTTCACTTACACCATAAATATTTTTAGTAATATCCTGAACCGCGCTTGCAGCCTCACTCGCTGCTCGAGCAACTTCTAGAATGGCTTGTTCTAACTCTGATATATGCCGGGCGATCTGTGTTACGTCATTTGAGGTATCTTTCGTCGAAGTTGAAATCTGCTCTACTAATAATGAGGCCTCATTGGTATGTTGCGCTATTTCTTTTAATGTTGATGCGTTCAGTGAAATCGATTTTGCAATTTCATTGGCGGCAACCGTCTGCTCACCAGAAGATAACGCAATGGATTGATTGATTTCAGCAATTTGATTAATGATCTGATTGATGGCGCCAATAGCGTCAACAGCATCATTGGTTGTATGTTGAATATGATCGATTTGGTCAGCAATCTTGTCTGTAGCTTCAGCAGACTGGCGTGCAAGCTGTTTGACTTCACCAGCAACAACAGCAAATCCTTTACCCGCTTCACCAGCACCTGCAGCTTCAATGGTTGCATTTAAGGCCAGCATATTTGTTTGATCAGCAATATTCTTAATGACCTCTACAACTTTTCCAATTTGTTTTGAATCTGTTACCAGATTTTCCATTTTTACGTTGATTTCATTGGTTTTATCATTTGCATTCGACGACACTTCATTGGCTTGCATCGTATGTTTAGCAACATCCTGCAAAGAAATGGTCATCTCTTCAATTGAAGCTGAAACCATATTGATACCATTTGAAATATGATCACTTGAGCTGGCAATTTTTTTAACATTTTGTGATGTCTTCTGAGAAAAATTCACCATATTTTTAAATGTATCAGTCATTTTTTCGATCATTTCTGATATTTTTGATACAGACATGCTCGACTGCTCTGTAGCAGCAGCGACATTGCTCGCGATTGCCGATACTTGTTCAGCAGCAGATGCAACAGAATTACTGTATTGATTTGTATTATCTGCTGATGTTGACATGCTATTTGAGATCAAATTCAGTTGGCCTGATGTAGTAGATAATCGTTCAACTGTGTGCGATAATTGTTTCAAAATATCTCTTAAATTCAAAACTGAGCGATTAAAATGGGTTGCCATCTCACCAATTTCATCAGTAGTGTTAATTTTCAGCTCTGATCTAAAATCTCCTTCTCCGATTTTTTTGGCGAATTGAACGATTTTCTGAATGGGTTCTGACACGACTCTTTTTAAATAAAAAAAGAAAATACAGGCTGCTAACAAAAACACCACGATACCCAAAATAATATAATTGCTCATGGTGTTGCTAATGGTTTCACGCATAGTGTTTAATGGACTTATAATTTCAAAAACACCATGTACCGAACCGATTTGCCAACCTTCTTTTTTAAACCCAATTGGGTCGAATTCTCCAATTGGATCCCCATGACAAGACAGACAATCTTGGGTTAATTGAATTGCTCGAAAAAATCTTATGGCGTCTATTTGTTGAGTTCCGCCGCCTTCTTCAGAAGTGAATGATTCAGTCCCCACATGCAAAACCCCAATTTCTCTAACTTCAGACAGTGTTTCAATCGCTTTGGGAAATACAATTTTTCCGCCCGCATTTTCAATAGCTTGAATACTGCCTTTGCCTTCAAGATAATCAACAACAGCTTGTTCAATACCTTCTCTTGGCGTATTTTTAGGATTTCGGGGTTGATTCTTTGGGACTCGAAATTCATAACCCAATTCATCTGCTCTTTCCATGGCAGCAGTCCATGCAGCCACAACCGGAATGGTTTTGTAAAATTTAGTTTCGAAATATTTTTTTCCAGACTGAATGTCTTGCTGATATTCGCGAAGTAATTCACTATCATTAAATGAGTTTATATCGCGTAACAGACTAATAAATACCCTGA
The DNA here is from genome assembly GCA_002753105.1 of Deltaproteobacteria bacterium YD0425bin50. Classification (GTDB taxonomy): domain Bacteria; phylum Desulfobacterota; class Desulfobacteria; order Desulfobacterales; family YD0425bin50; genus YD0425bin50. The sequence continues at coordinate 7,412 of PDZT01000112.1, forward strand.
TTTTTTCGCAGAATGCTGTAAGCGCCCTTGATCGTTCGATTTCTTTAACAAAATGCGTATCCTGAATTTGTCTAGCATTATAAATAAATACGAATGCAACAATCGTAATCATAATCGCTAATACAATTAAAATGACTTTTGTACTTAAGTGTCTAATTTGTATTTTTTGAAATGGTGTCATTGTCGTTACGTTCCCTTGTAAAAGAGTCTATTCTCTAAGATAACTCTTAGTCTATCCGTTAGAGGAATGCAAAAAGTGCTATGTAAAGGAGTTACCTTAAATCATGTTTTGTGTGTTGTCAATACAGATAGCCTCTATGCCTCTATTGCTATAATCAGCAATTCTCATGAAACAGGAATTTATTTAATCTTGACAACTTCAATATCTCCCCATAACCCCATCTCCTTGTTTTTAATAATTAATATTGCACATACACCCTGAATCGTTTTCCCAAATTGGACTGCAGATTCTATATCCTGTTTAGTTTGAACACGATTTCCAATAGCAGTTGCAGAAGCATCAGCTAAAGCGCCTGACCTGGCAATTACACAAACTGCATCTGCCTTACCATAACTATACGAATGGCCAACTGTTCCAGAGGATGTGCATACTGCATAAGGATGATTAAAATTTTTATATTCTACGCCGATTTTAAAACTTAATGGTGATTCGCCAGCATAAATACCTATAGTCAATGGACGGTTCACATGAATAAAAATATCACCTCCATTTTCTACAATAATCTCCTGAATATCATAAGTCATCAGATCGTTAGCGACATATTCAGCAATCGCACCGGCTACTGCTGCCATAGGGCCAACATGTGCTTGTATGCCTGCTAAAATCATATCTTGAATTAGTTGATGTGCAGAACAAGACACAGGTAACGGCTCCATTGAAGTTTTAAATTCTGGATGTAACGAAATATAGGTTTCAATGACCGATCGACAGGTTTGAATTGCTTTTTGGGCTTCTCGTTCCAAAATTCGAGTCGCATAGATACACAAATCAGTCTCCTTAATAGCTATGCAACACTTTTCTAAATTCTTCGGCAAGAATTTATGACGATAAAATCGGGGTTGGTATAGCATAAACTTGGGTTCACTATCTAACGTTTATTTAGACCTGAGATTAATTAGATACATACTCTTGACACTCATCCAAATCGATTGATATATACCATTACACGTTTCTGATAATCAATATAATCTATAATCCATCTCATTTCATCAAGGGGGTTTTTAATGAAAAAAAGGAAGATACAACTTAAACCATGGTTTTATGAGATGCTTATTGTATGCTGGGTAACTTTTTTTTATATATTCTTGGATAACGATATTTTTTTTATTAGCTATACAGACTTAAATCAAACCCCAACAGAATTGAAAAATCAAACATTACTTCTCGCCCAACAAGCTAAGCCGAAAAAAAATCAACAAAATCAAACTAAACCAGAAGACTGGTATGCAAATCCAGATTGGGTTCACCCAAACCATTATAAAGATTATCCCGGATATAAAGCCAATAAAGAGCAGAAACAAGAAAATAGAGACTGGGAATACTCAACAAACCGTCCGGGAGGAAATACTCGAGGCGGCGGTACTGTGGAATACAATAAATACAAACCTTTTTACCGCCCTACCTTTTAGATACGCCCTATCGACAAGACAGAAATGAATTTTTAAAATGTATAACCTAAAGAAAAATGGAGTCTGCCTTTACTCTCGCCATCTTTGGAGTCTAGTTTTATACCATACATCAATCCGATTGGGCCAATTGGCGTGATATACCTTAACCCTAACCCCATTGAAGAACGCGTATCGTCAAATTGAATCGTTTCAAATGGCTCGTTTATGTTCCCAATATCATAAAACCCTGACAGCTCAAAGTCGAACCCAATATCAATTCTTGCTTCAATGCTTCCAGACCAAAAATTTCTACCGCCTATAGGGTCGCTTAATGAATCATAATAAAGCATATTTTCTTTAAAGCCTCTGACACTCGATATCCCTCCAAGATAAAAAAGCTGGTCATCTGGAATTTTAGAATCCGCATGAAATACATCAATATATCCTGCTCTAAATAAAAATGCGAATGTTACCGGTTTAAAAACTGTCCAATACTTTCTTGCGTCACATTTATATTTTACAAAATCGTCTCGGCTATTTGAAAGGCCTTTTGATATTTCAGCGTTGATTGATGAAAATATTCCTTTTTTGGGGACAATAAACGAGTCTCTCGAATCGTAAGATAAAGAGGGGATAATCATGACAATACTTCTTGCACTATATTCATCATCAAATTGTTCTTTTGCAGTTGACGAATCTAAATGAAACTGGTCCCGTCTTTCAAATTTAAACGAAACTCCCGCAGATAATGATTGCAATACTTTTCGTTTAAGACCCAAAGAAGACCCAAAGGTAACCAATCCAAAATCCTGATTAAATTCTTCTTTTTTATCAGTATAAAGACCCCACGACGCTGACGTCGTAGTCCCTAAAAATATTGGATCAACAATACCTAGTTCGCCTTTATAGCCAATTTCACTTAATTCCCCATAAAGCCATCCATCTTTATTTTCTCCAAACAGATTATGGTCGCCTAATTTACTATTAAAAAAATTGCCTTTTTCACTTTCATACCCGCCACAGAGTTCTATAAAATAGGGTTTTTTTTCTTCAACATCTACAAAAATATCTATTTTGTCCCCTTTTTCTTGAAAACCATGCGTTCTAAAACTGACTGAATTAAAAATATCCATATTTCTGATATACTGCTGTCCTTGTATCGTTTTTTTCAAAGAAAAAGGTTCACCCTGATTTAGTGTAAATTCTTTTTGCATGACGGAGTCTTTTGTTTTGAAATTACCACCAACATAAGCCTTGCCCATTTTAACAAACTTACCTTCTTGTATAGTAAAGATAATCGTTGCTTTTGAATGATCTTTATTCATAATGACTTCTGATTTAATTTCAGTATGGGGATAGCCTTTTTCAGAAATCAGAGCTAATAATTCAGTTTCATCCTTTTGAATCGCTGATTTTTGCAACGGTTTTCCCTTTTTCAATAACAGAGCAGTCATCGCTGTTTGCTTTGAAATAGCAGATAAGCCTTTACACTGGATATCATCAACAATGGTTTGGATACCTTCTTTGATGTTCATGGTGATGAACGCCTTGTCCTTATTTTTGCTAAAGGTGACTTCATGGTGGATATCAGCGGATAAATATCCATTGTCTAAATAAAGAGCTTTGATACTGCCTAAATCATCTTTTACAATGTCCGGAACATAAGCTCCTTTTGCTAAAAAATCACGAGGCCTTGTGAGCAGTTGTTTTTGGATTCTATCATTATTAAAAGCCTTATTCCCTGAAATTGTTATGGATTCAACAAGGGAACAAATTCCTTCATTGATTTTAAATAGAATATATCTTTTGGTCTTATCAATATTGTATGAATCTTTATGATACGTGATTTGGGCATTCATATAGCCATGCTTTTTATAAAGATTTTCTATATTGGTGATACTTCTGCGAATACCTGAATCATGATAATTTCCTTTTTCAAATATCGTTACTTCCTTTTTTAATGTGAATCCCCAAAATTCTTTATTTCCAGAAAAACGAACATCATATTCAGGCCCTTCGTTTACATTTAAAAGAATATCTACGGTTCGAGAACAATCATCTTTTTTAATTTCAAACTCCACAGAAGCTTCAGGATAACCGTTTTCCCAATAATTTTTTTGCAATTCCCTGATTTCTTTTCTAAACTTATTTTCAATAAATCTACCTGAAAGTCCGGGAACTAGTGACATTCTACATGACGGTATCTTTAGTTTAAGTCTATTTTGTGAATAA
>PDZT01000113.1 GCA_002753105.1 Deltaproteobacteria bacterium YD0425bin50
GTTTTTCTTCATTTTCCTGACGCAATCTATTTTCTTTGTCTATAGCCTGTTGCCTTTCGATTTCCTGATCCTTGAGAAGTTTTTCTTGAGATGTCGCATAGTAGTTTTCTTCAATGGCTTTGACAATAAAGGCGGTTATATTCTTTACTTTATTTGAGTTATTTTTAGCATAATCAAGGTTTTGCTTAATTTGTTCAGCAGGGTATTGTTGTAAAATTTTCAATGCTTTAGCTCTGGAAACATTGAGGCTCAGGAGGCGTTCTAATAGCTCTTGATTTTGGATAGGTTGTTCAGGTGGTTGAGATATAGTTTCTTCATCTTGCATCGGCTCAGTGATTTTTGGGTCTTGTCCTTGAGTGATAGGTTGATTACTTAATTCAGCGTTTTTGTAAACAAGGACTTTCTTAAAATGAATGATCCGATCTTGTTTTTCACCAGTTACATAATAGTTCACTGTGAATAAATCTTCTTTGAGTATCCCTGTCTTTTCAATAATATCAGGAATTGTAGCAAGTTTGTTAATTTCGTTAATAGCGGGTTTAAGTGCAACTAAAACACCAGAAGCAAAGATTATTTCTTTATCGCCTTCCTTGGTAGTTACAGTTCTTGGAGAAAGCGTTAGCTTAGTTCCAAGCTTTGTAAGGCTAATAGACCAATCATTACGACCTTTAAATGTCTTACATAGAAGCTCGTATAAACGCCTTGATATTGGACGCTTAAGGGCTTTGTAATAATGAAAATTAATGTATTTAAAAAAAGTACTTTCTTTAATCTTGAGAAGCCAATTCTCGTTAAAATTTACTGTGATACGTTTATTTTTTTCATCTATTTTGTAATCATTGATGATTCCAAATCCAAGAGTGAAGTATTTTTTACCATCATAAAATGTACCGCTAAATTCTATAGATACATTTTTCCAGCGCTTAAGGCTATCTTCTAAACGTCTATAATAATCTCCTTTTATAGGTAAATCGCATTGGTTAAGTATCTCATAATGTGAGACTTCTATTTTTGTTTGATATTCCTTTGTTTGCGTTTTTAATAATAGGCAAAGTAATATAATAATATCCACTTTATCTGGCAATTTATATCCTGTTCTATACTCATAACCATCAATATCACGCCATACAAAACCTAATCCGTCATTTCTACTATCCTGAAACCATAATGGTTTATCTAAAAAATTTATATCCTGTTTTATAATTTCTAATCTTGACATAACATTACTCCTATTTTGACCTTTTTAAAATATATTATAGCATATAAATTAAGTAAAAATCAAATTTAAAAAGGTATTGACCTTTGAATGTAGAACTATTGACCTTTGAATGTAGAACTATTGACCTTTGAATGTAGAACTATTGACCTTTGAATGTAGAACTATTGACCTTTGAATGTAGAACTTTTTCTACCACCCCATATTTTTCAAGCCTCCCAGACGTTTTTTTGAAGGGGATAGTTTTTGAAAGTCATAGAAATTTTTTGACACAACAAGAGGAGATATATTTGAGAACTTTTTTTAGAATCAAAAATTATGTTGTTGTCATTTAAAATTTATTTTTTTAAAAAAAATTTTTTGGATAGAGAAGATGGGGGTGTAAGCCTAAACCCCAAAAATTTCTGAGAGAGTTTTTTTCACGAATATCCGCAACAGTATCGCCCTGTTGGATAAATTTTCCCAGAATTTTCTGAGTCGGGTGTATCCAAGCCCGCAGTCTATTGTCAAATGTATAAGCAAGCCACCATGGACAAACACTTAATAATATTTCTAATTCTGTATGGCGTACGGCGTATGCTCTAATCGATGACCTAAAAAACTATCGAAACCTAAGATTATACTTTAAAGCGTTCAATAAGTTGTTTTAACTCATTTGAAATGCGGGAAAGAGCCTCAGCCTGATACTTGATTAGCAATGTTTTTGTTGACGTTTGTACCACTGCATCATTTACATCATTTACATTCGCCATAACCTTTCCAGTTTCTTCTGATCCATTTGCAGCATCTTGGGCAATTGCAACAGCAGCTTGGGAAACATCTCTGATTTTTAGAGATACATCTTCTTCTAACTTGGCTATTTTTTGTACATTTTCAGAAACTGAACTCGCTGAATCAGCAGTTTGACCAATATTCTTTGCAATTTCATTTGTAGTTACAGTTTGCTCCTCTACAGATGCTGCAATTGTTCCCATAATAGAATTTATTTCGACAATGACTTGTGAAATACTTTGAATGGCATTAATCGCAGAGTCTGTATTTTTTTGCATGCCTTGAATCTTACCCCGAATATCTTCTGTTGCTTTAGCAGTTTGCCTAGCGAGTTCTTTGACTTCATTGGCAACTACGGCAAAACCTTTGCCAGCATCACCCGCACTTGTTGCTTCAATTGTTGCATTTAAGGCAAGTAAATTAGTTTGAGATGCAATTCCTTTGATAAGATCCACAACAGCACCAATTTCTTTAGCGGCTATTCCTAATTTATTCATAATACTTGAAGACATCGCTGCTGTTTCAGTGGCTTGTTGAGTTACATTAACACATCGACTTGTATTTTTAGATACTTCATTTAATGTCGCAAACATTTCTTCAATTGCACCTGCAACCATATTCACAGATTTAGACACATCCGTTGACGCAGATTCAACTTGTTTTAAATTTTGAGACACCATAATTGAGGATTCAGCAACAGAAGTCACCTGTTGACTAACCTCTTCAGCAGATGCTGCCATATTTTGTATGGTTTGGTCAGTATATTCAATTGCTTGTGTTGCACTCTTAGATCGATCTTGCATTAAATTGGATTTTTCATCCAAATCATCTGAGATCTTCATCAACTCATTTGCTGATTCCCCTAAATTTTGAATTCCCTGACCAAGTCTTTGAATAATCTCCTGTAAATTGGTGATAAACACATTAAACCAATGGCAAACATCACCTACTTCATCTTTCGAAACAATAGGCATTCGCCGAGTTAAATCTCCCTCGCCTTCCGCAATATTTTTTAACATATCTATTGTAGAATTGAGCGGTTTACTTGCAAATTTATTGATTACAAAAAAAATGATGATCGATAATACAATAACGATACAAAATACGGAAAAGATGGATGTTACCACTATAGTACGTTTTGTATTTGTAATAACTTGATTTGCTTCTTTTTTAGCATTATTTAGTACTTCTAAAGAAAATCGAAAATGTAATATCCCGCCAATTGTTCCTTCTTTCCAATCCATGTGGCAACGAATACAATCAGGAATAGTTATATGAGGTTGATAAATTTCAATTGTTTTTTCTGTTTTTTGAAAAATGAGATTTGGATCAGTGGTAAGTTTTTCAAAAATGTCTGAAGGTATTTTTTTTCCAATAAATTGGGTATCAGATGTATGAGTTACTTCACCATATTTACTAAACAATGAAAATTCGAGTAGTCCTTTAATCTTTTCTAACGTTTGAACAATTCGATTAAATTTTTCCATTTCGCCTCGTTCTAAAGAACCTGATACTGCATTTTCTATAGAATGAAACATATTGCGGGCAGAAAATTCAACCTCATTTGTTAAAATATGTTGATTATCTTTTGAAAGACGCTGGATTATCTGAACCGTTTGATTGTACTGAAAAATTTGGGTTAAAATCACAACGACAATCAGTGCGCTGACTAGAGAAAGGATTAATTTTACATACAGTTTCATATTGAGCACCTCATTTGATTACTTATTTTTACCTTCATATCCATTCAATGGCCTGAACTAGTTGAAATATCTGTTCCTATTCGATAAAAAGGAAATTTCGAATTTTTGGCAAAGTGATCCGAAGCACAACCAATACATGGAGCGCCCGCAGGAATACATGAATTTATTCTTGAATTCCAATACCGTAATGTGCAGTCAGCATAGGTATTCGTGCCAACACATCCAAGTTTAAAAAAACATCCCTTATCGCCAAAAAATTTTGCAAAATGTTCCCTTTCATAATCAGGAAATCGTGGGCACTGATCATGAATTAATTTTGAAAAAAATAACTTGGGTCGTCCCATAGTATCCAATTCAGGCATTCCAAATTTCAGAAGATGGACAAGCGTTCCCACAATCCAATCTGGATGAGTGGGACATCCCGGTATTTGGATCACTGGCGGTGTAATACCTTTTTCTTTTAAAAAACTGGAAAGCCCCATAGCTCCAGTAGGATTGTTTTCAGCAGATGGAATTCCTCCAAAGGTTGCACAGGTTCCAACAGCAATAATTCCTTTAGCAGAACGGACAGCCTTCAGAATGAGTTCATTTAATGGTTCTTCACCAATAAGGCAGGCTTCAGGCATAGTACTTGGAATACTTCCTTCTACAGCCAATAAATACCCGCCTTTATCAATTGTACGATGAATAATTTCAATACTCGTTTCTCCGGTAGCAGTGGATAACGTAGAATGGAACTGAAGAGAAATATATCGAATTAATAATTCAGCAGGACCGGGATCATCAGTGTTTAATAATGAAACTGAACAGCCGGAGCAACTTTGACCCTGAAGCCAGAGGACTGATGGGTTTTCAGAAAGTGTGATTAATGCCTCTGAAATTCGCGGAATGGATGATGCACCAAATCCAAGAACTGCAGCGAGTTTGGCGCTGTATTTTAAAAAATCCCTTCGGGTAACCATCAAAAAAGACATGAGTATCTCCTTAGATTTATATTACGACTCAGGCACAAAGTCACAAAGTTAAAATTGTTGATGATGCCTGAAAATAACGATTTAACAACTAATGAACTGCACACGCAATGCATGGATCAAAAGAACGAACCACGCGCGCAGCTTCAATCGGATTTTTTATATCAGACACGCTGGTGCCTATTAACGCGAGTTCAACTGGTCCCGGGTTACCTTTGTCATCTCGTGGAGAACAATTCCATGTTGTTGGCACGACACACTGGTAATTTTTGATTTTTTTATCTGCAATTTCAATCCAATGACCTAATGCACCGCGAGGCGCTTCAGTTAGTCCAACGCCCTCTCCGCTCGAAGGAATCGTAAACGGTTCAACACAAGGGGCATCCGGTACCAATTGATCAAGCCATTTAAAACACTGCTCTGCTATTAATTTGGTTTCCAACGCTCGAACTAAATGCCGGCCCATTACTGATACTAAATCCTCAAATGGAATGTTTAGTTGAGAAATAGTTTGGTTAATAGTCGTTGTCACTAGGGGACTCTTTCCAGATACATATGCGGCTATTATTCTAGCCAATGGACCGACTTCCATCGTTTGACCATCATAGCGAGGTGCTTTCAACCATGAATATGCACCTGTTTTATGAGGATCAGCTATCGTTTCTCCTTGAGTTGGGTGAGATCCTGATTGAGATGAATACCGAGAATAACGAACATCCTCAGTAATTTTAGAGCTATTGAATGCCATATAGTTTGAAGACATAACCACACCCCCAGGTAAAAAGGTAATGTCTGAATCTGCGGATTCTTTAAATACCCCGAACGCCAAAAAATTATTACAACCTTTGCCCATTTTAAAATATTGTGGAAACGCTTTAGCCACAGCAATGACATCTGGCAGGTAAACTGTATCAATGAATACATGGAGTTTTTTTAATATTTCAAAATAATTGATTATTTTTTGAGCATTAACGTGTTCGCTTACACCTCCGGGAATTAGGGTGGCGGCATGCGGTATTTTACCACAAAAAATTGCTGCCATTTTATGCGCCAGTTTTCGCATTTCTAATGCATCTAAATAATGCTTAATAGCTTGAATATTGATTTCAACATTGTCAAGATACTGGGACTCATATCTTGGCAGGAAAGGAGCGGCTGGATAAAGCATTTTTGATGATATTTGAAATTCTACCCATGTTTTTAACTCGAGAAGAATCGGGTCTTGCCCTGTATATTTTGTAATTGCTGCAATATCTATAAAATCAAGAGCTGATAAGTGATAAAAATGGATGATGTGAGATTGAATGAAATTTGCACCTTGAATAAGGTTACGTACCAATCGTCCATTGCTGGGTAAGCGAATTTGATAGGCCATATCCTGAGCAAGAATCGAAGCGATTCCATGAGATATTGGACAGACGCCGCAAATTCTCTGGGTAATCTGTTGCGCATCCATAGGGTCACGGCCTCTTAAAAAAACTTCAAACCCCCGAAACATCTCCCCCCTGCATTCTGCATTGACAATACGATCCTGTTCCACTTCGACTTTAATAGCCAGATGGCCTTCAATCCGTGTAATTGGATCGATAACAACAGATTTGCCCATAATATAAACCTCCAGAAAAATCTAATTTTTTTTATTTGGGAAAAAATGTAAATAAAAACGATGTAGGGGCGAATAATTATTCGCCCCTACAGTCAAGTAAACTAAATAGCTTAGCAATGATTGATTTTCTTATCAACTAAAAATCTTTGAAGTCATCATCAAACGGAATGACTTCGCTGGCTTGAGTTTGGTTTTTTCCAACATGCCCCAGAGCATGGCCAGTATTCTTGGTAGCAATGAGACAGGTAAAGATGTGGCAACGATTCAGACAGAAATTGCAGGACAACGGATGGATCAACTCAAATTACGATCATGATCGATAACCCATACAATGACCGCTTACTACAGATAACCCACAACGACAACGACAACTAAAAAAGGAGATACGGGGGAGTATCTCCTTTTTTTTCTTTTCTTTTTTTTCTTTTCTGACGTTAGTTTAGAAAGCCAACTCCAGACGAAAGACGGTTAACGCCATCCTGAATTCGGCACTCGACCTCTTTATATATTTTTTTTATATATGCAACATCATTCTCACGATCTGGATCATTGTCGATTTCAATGGGATTAAGTATTTCCGTTCGGATTTTGACCGGAAGCGGAATGTGCATGGGTAATATCTCCACCGTGATCCCAAACGGAAAGCCAAGAATTATCGGAGCGATATCACTTCTTAGTAATTTCTTCAATCCGAGCAGCTTCGCAAGTTTTCTACCTTCAGATAGGACAATAACAGTGTTATGTCCTCCTACAGTTGCAACTGGAACAATGGGCACACCTGAGCGAATTGCCTGACGGATAAAACCCGTTCTACCGCCAAGAATTACAGAGTATCGCTTTGACCATGAACGCATAGCATCCACTTCCCCGCCGGGCCAAAGAACCACATCATGACCTGTAGCAAATGCAGAAGTGACAGATTCGCGTGTCGCCGGAATAACCCCAACCTTGCGAAAGTAATTACCAATTACAGGCATAGCCATTAGAGCATCGTGAGCAGTGCCATGTAGAATACGCTTCCCATTAAATTTGCGCCACCACGCGTCACATAGCGTCCACGCATCCATTGTAAGCCATGTGCCTGAGTGTATTCCAATAAGCATTGACGGTTTGTTTGGCAGTCGATCCCAGCCATTCATCTCAAGGCGGAAATAGTAATCTAAAAGAAAATTCCATATCACATCCTGTTTTTTCATAAAATCGACGTCTGGCTCATCTATAGACCATTTTTTTGAACGAGTATTAATCAGATCGCTGAGTCCACCTCTGATCCGTCTAATCAATGAATGCGTTTTCCTATGTACTGCTTGTACTGCTTCCATTTCTTACCTATACTTTGATGTATTCAGGATATGAACTAGTTATTTTTCTTTAGAGGTTTTTTCTGATATTTCTGCTGATTTTTCTTTTCCCCCTAATAATTCTGAAGCATACTCACCTACTTCTTTATTTACCTTGCGTATCGTTTCATAGACCGATCCTATTGTATCATCAGTTATCTTTTTTGCTGATTTCGCTGTTGATTCTGCAAATTCTATTTTTTCTAACATACTAAACGGCATATCTAAAATCGCCTTGTTAATATTCTCTACTTTTGTAATACCTGTATCAACAAGACCTTGTACTAAATCTTTTATCTTCATTAAGTTATTCATCATTTCTCCTTATATATTTTTAAATTGTTTGTTTGTTCTGTTTTATAGATTCGTAAAATTACCGTTAGCGAACCATGACGTCATCAACATAATTTCCTATAGTTTTATTTACGCTGCGAATCGTGTCATAAACAGTGCCAATAATATTCGCCTGTACTTTTTTGGTATTTAAAGCCAGATTATTCAGAACCTTAACTTTTTCTATACTTTCAAACGGAGTTGAAGCAATGGATTGATGAATTTCTTCAACCGTAGAAACGCCCTTATCAATTGAGTTTTCAATTTTATTTTTCCAATTTTTAATTGCTTTCATCGTGGTATCCTTATTTTATGGGTGATTGATTGTTTAAAGTGGTTTTTGTATCGTCTGTTACATCTGTTACATCTGCAGATATATCATCGAAACATTTTTCTATGGTTTGGTTAATATTTTCTATGGTTTCATGAATATGAACACACAACTCTTTTTTGAGTTCACACGTTTCTTGTGCAACCTTTTTAAAAAAAATCTCAAAATTACTTATAATCGATTTAGCAGTAACTTCTATTATTTTTTGGATATCTTTCGCAGCATTTTCTACTGATTCAATTGAGTTTTGGATAGCTTCTTTGAACATGTTTTTTTCACTCATTTCAGTCATCATGCTCTCCTTTAAAAATTAGTATTAAATGATTATTACTAAAATTAGTCAAAAATTATTCAAAGTATATATAAATATAAAAATTAAAAGTCAAGAATTAGTTTTTATAATATAAAAATAGTTAAAAAATAACCTCTTATGACACCACTGTTGGGTTTAGGTAAATTTGACAACATCAGACATATAAGATAGCTTGTTAATATTTAATATTTCATTTGGAGCGTTAATAATGAAAGTATGTGTTGTTATCCAACAGTCGGATAAGTTTATTTTGAAAGATGGAAACGATGTGAATATCGTTTCTTTCCCATATAATAAATCAAGTTATCAATCTGCACGGCAAGAGCTATTTGATAAGGTGAAAGAACTTGGATTTGAGCTATGCGTATATCATCAATCAGGTTTTTTAAAATTAGTACATTATAATGGTGCGGATTTAGTACAAAACGAAACAAGTGATTTGGGAAGAAAGGATCGTGAAGAAAAAATAAACATCTTGGGTTGGAGTGTGCAGTTTAGTAATGGCTATTATCGGGCACATAAACGTATAAATGGAAAATTAAAATCTATTTATCTTGGAAAAAACCTTAACGATGTTGAGAAAAAGATAGAGTTAAAATCTAATATTACACAAGATGTTACACAGATAAATCAATTACCTGTTACACAAGTTACACAACCAGATCAATTAGATAATATTGTTACACGTAATATTACACAACAGAAAGAATCTTTAATTAAAGATATTACACAGAATGTTACACAGAATATTACACAACGAAAACAATTTCAATGTATTTTTTGCGGAAAAATTTTTACTTCAAAAAAAGACGTGGTTTTATATTGCTCTAAAGAATGTAATAATAAGGCATTGAGGCAAAAAAAAGCTACTTCAAAAGAAGCTACTTGTCTTGTTTGTGGTAAAGTTTTTACAGCAAAAAGAACAGGTGTTCTTTATTGTTCTAAAGTATGTAATAATAAAGCTCTGAGGAAAAAAAAGTGAAACCTTCATGGATTATTTCAAAAATAATTCTGTTGTTTGGATCGTATTTTCGTTATGTTATTAAGATTCCTCTTCTTGGAAGAACAGTTGGGTTAACAAACAAAGCATTTGGACGGCTTCTTCCCAAACTCTCTTTTCTTGGTTTCCGAAAAGAAGCATCATACGAAAATGCTGTTTGGAACTGGGAAATATTTCTTAAACTTATTGATGCTCAATATGAAGTTGAAGAAACTTCCATGCAATCAAGAAGTTACACCATTAAGAAATGCCCTGCGGGACATTGCCGATTGGAACATATCGATGCCTGCAAAGCTACAATGGAACTCGATAACAGTTTGGTTGAGAATTCAGGAGCTCGTATTATTATTGATAAACGATTTCCTATTGATGGCATTTGTATTGAGAGAATTATTCTAAAATAAACCGTAACATTTCGTTCATCCGCCCAGATAATTAATCAAACGTTATATTTTCGGAGGAAGTTATGAAAAATAATAAATATATGGCAATATGGATAATGATTTTTATATTGAGCTTATGTAATTTTACCTGTTTGGTTTTTGCAATTGAGGATATAGATTCCCAGAATATATCAGGGACTTGCAGTTGTGTGGTATCAAAAAGCATTTATTTAAACCTTGGCATCTTCTCAATTGGGAAAAGTGAAGGGGAGAATTTGCCGTTTAAAATCTTTTCGAAAAACGATATGAGCTTTATTATCTTGTCTGGACAAGGACCTTATCAGATTATTTCAAAAAATCCACGGGTGGCAAATGCGGTATTAAATGGCAGCACTATTAACGTAACTGCTTCCGGCCAAGGTTCAACAACGATTTGTATTGCGGATAATCAGGGATATTGTTTGGATATACATGTTGAGGTTGGTAACTATATCTACTTTTACGTCGTAGATCCAACACTCTCTGCATATGAAACCCTGATTGGAATCGAAAGCATGCAGGAAGGAAATTTCCCAAATCCAATCATGGCAATCCAAATGATGACGGATTTGTATCATCAATTTTCAATTTATGGCTGGGATTTATCAGGCGGGATGCTGCATGTACCAGAGTATTGCGATTGTTTACCAACATATATCTTGGAAACATTGAGTGAGACCGAAAAATTATGGTATGAAACAAACCGTATTCAATATACCCAATTTGCCTTTTTTGTATCTGACCTTATGGAAAAAAATAAATTTGATGTCTGGGTATATTCAGGTGATAAAAAGCAATTGTTGTATTGCCTGCTCAAAGGCGATCTATAAATATCTGACCTTGATCTTCGTTTCTGCCATTTGTCCTGAACACGATTAAATGATTAAAGGATAGACTGGCTTAAAACCCCCTTTATAGTTACCGTGTTAATCGTGCATTTGCAATTATTTATCTGAATATCAGTATAGGCAGATTATATGCTTTTAAGCAATAATAATGTAATCCATTTCTATGTTTATTAGGCTTTGATATCGTTAGATAAAAAATCATCAATCAGTTCAAGTATTTTGACTTGTACTGTATGTCTGAATTTTCTGAGGAATGGCGGAAGGTCATCCAATGCTAATTGCCTTAATCGTTCCTTTTGTTCGGGAAGCATTGAATCCAGTTTTTGCTTTCTTGCTTCCCAAATACGATCTTGTTCCTTTTTTCGTGCATTTTCAATTT
>PDZT01000009.1 GCA_002753105.1 Deltaproteobacteria bacterium YD0425bin50
AAAAATCAAAATCTCATTAATAATCTCAACCGATGCTTACAATAAAAAAAATTTATATACCTATTCTTGACAAAAGCAAAACACTGACTATGTTTCTATCAAAAAAGGAACCTTATGAATAATTTTTATTTAGGAAAAAGGAGTCGTTATGCCAATCTATGAGTATGAATGTGAATCATGCGGTAAAGGTGAAGAAATAGTTCAAAAAATATCCGATCCTCAATTAACCACATGTAAACACTGTTCAGGAAAACTTCATAAACTCATTTCTCAGAGTTCTTTCCATTTAAAAGGCAGTGGATGGTATGTAACAGATTATAAAAATAGCTCTACTACCCAAGCCAAGGCCAGTAAAAATGAGTCAAAAGAATCAAATGAAAATGAAAATAAATCATCAACTGATCAAAAAACTGATAAAAAAGAGGAATGACCTTACTGAGTTTTTTCTTTAAGAAGAATTAATTCATAGGGATTTGCGTTTCTTTTGTATTATGAAAACGTAAGCTTATAATTATTTACTTTTGTGAATAAATACGATTCATAAAAATATTTAATAATATTAAGTAGTTAGGTAAATAACATTCATTATTTAAGTCTAATAATTTATTCCACAATGGAAAAAAAGAAAGGAGAATGTGAAACATGAATATTAAGCCCTTGCAAGACCGCATTATTGTTAAACGTTTAGAAGAAGAAGCCAAAACCAAAGGTGGAATTTATATTCCAGATACAGCAAAAGAAAAACCAGCTGAAGGTAAGGTAGTTGCTGTTGGTAAAGGGAAGTTGAGTGATGATGGTAAAGTATTGCCTTTAGAATTAAAGACCGGTGACCGTATCTTGTTTAGCAAGTATGCAGGTAATGAAATAAAAATCGACGGGGAAGAGTATTTAATTATGCGTGAAGATGATGTGCTTGGTGTTATTGAAAGTTAAACTAATTAAACATATTGTTTTAGGTAGAAAATTTTTTTAAAATTATATCCAAATTTTTTATGGAGGACGTATCGATTATGGCGAAAGTGATTAAATATGATGCAAAAGCGCGCGAGGCAATGTTAAAAGGCGTTCAAACACTTGCCGATGCTGTGGTAGTTACCCTAGGTCCTAGAGGGCGTAATGTAGTTATTGATAAATCATGGGGATCTCCAACCGTTACCAAAGATGGCGTAACTGTTGCCAAAGAGATTGAATTAGAAGACAAATTTGAGAATATGGGCGCTCAAATGGTCAAAGAAGTTGCGAGCAAAACAAGTGATACCGCAGGTGATGGTACCACAACTGCTACAGTTTTGGCACGCGCCATTTATGAAGAAGGACAAAAACTTGTTGTTGCTGGTAATAATCCCATGTCAATCAAACGGGGAATAGATAAGGCTGTTGATGCTGTGGTTAAACAATTGGCGACACTCAGTAAGCCAACCAAAGATCAACGAGAAATTGCTCAGGTTGGCGCTATTTCAGCAAATAACGACGAGACCATCGGAAATATTATTGCTGAGGCCATGAGTAAAGTAGGAAAAGAAGGTGTTATTACCGTAGAAGAAGCAAAATCTATGGAAACAACCTTAGATGTAGTTGAAGGTATGCAATTTGACCGAGGATATATTTCTCCATATTTTGTGACAGATTCTGAAAAAATGATCGTTAATCTCTCTGATCCATTTATTTTGATTTGTGAAAAAAAGATCAGCAACATGAAAGATATGCTTCCTTTGCTTGAACAAGTTGCCAAGATGGGAAAACCTCTTGTAATTATTTCTGAAGATGTTGAAGGGGAAGCATTAGCTACATTGGTTGTAAATAAAATTCGTGGAACTCTAAATGTAGCTGCAGTTAAAGCGCCCGGATTTGGAGATCGTAGAAAAGCCATGTTGGAAGACATTGCCATATTAACTGGTGGCCAAGTTGTATCTGATGATATTGGTATTAAACTGGAAAATGTCAAGGTTCGTGATTTAGGTAAAGCAAAAACAATAAAAATTGATAAAGAAAATACAACCATCATTGATGGTGCGGGTCAACGTTCAGCGCTTGAAGGCAGAGTAAAACAAATTCGTGCTCAAATTGAAGAAACCACATCTGATTATGACCGTGAAAAACTTCAAGAACGTCTTGCAAAACTCATCGGCGGTGTTGCTGTAATCAAAGTAGGCGCTGCCACTGAAACCGAAATGAAAGAAAAGAAAGCCCGAGTAGAAGATGCTCTCAATGCTACCCGTGCCGCTGTTGAAGAAGGTATTGTTCCCGGTGGTGGAGTTGCATTGGTCAGATGTATTGATGTACTGAAAAATTTAAAACTGGATACTGAAGAAAGACTCGGTGCTAATGTTGTCATGAGAGCCATCGAAGAGCCTTTACGACAAATCGCAAACAATGCAGGCGCCGAAGGTTCAGTGGTAATAAACAAGGTCAAGGAAGGCCAAGGCGCATTCGGATATAATGCAGAAACAAACGTCTATGAAGACCTTATTGCAGCAGGCGTTATCGACCCAACTAAAGTCGTTCGATATGCATTGCAGAATGCTGGAAGTGTTGCCTCTTTAATGCTAACTACAGAAGCAATGATTGCTGACAAACCAGAGAGTAAAGAAGCGCCAGCAATGCCTCCGGGCGGTGGCGGAGGTTACCCCGGAATGGGCGGGATGGGCGGAATGATGTAATAAAAAAACTCTATTAAAAAAATCATTCTAACAATTGTTTTTTTAAACCTAATCTATAATCCTTTAAGTAGGGTTATAGGTTAGGTTTTTGTTTTTTTTTGTTGAAAATTTTCAGTGAATAGACGAAGATATTATCCGTACATGACGATGATGTGTACCTCCAAAAGTCTGAGTCCCTCATTGAATTGCAAATTATGTATGATGAACTATAGATTTTCAGATATTAAATTTCACAAGTTAGATTAAATTAGCCGTAGGCACGATGCATCGTGCCCCTACAATCGTTAGAATTTTGAAATTATTTATCTGAACATCTGTAGAGGAACGCGTTGAAAATTCTCAATTTTGATAAACTTAAATAACAACACCATAATTTTTTTTCTTTTTTCTTTCTTGATCTTTATTTTGCTCTGAATCATTCTGACACAAGCAATATAATCTTATCCATATACTTAACGAAAAAACGCTTGTATTTAATTATCGAACATAGTAGGAATTTTAATATTTCATAATAAATAGTATTGGAGAGTATGATTTTTTAACTTATATTGCTACGGAGAAAAAAATCATGAAAAAGATCAAAATTGTTATTGTATTGATTGTTTTCGGTTTTATTGGCGTTATTATATACCAGAATCAGAATTATTTTTTTGCAACACATGCGCTGAAAATGAATCTGTTAGTCGGTCGTTATGAGACCATAGAAATTCACAATGTTATTTTTTTTGCGGGATGTTTTGTCTTTGGTTTTTTTCTTGCCTATTTTTTTACCTTACGTGTACGGTTTAGAGCTAAAAAAAAGATAGAGGATTTATATTGTACAATTGATTCACATCTTGAAACCATTTCGAATCTCAAGGGACAGTTAGAAGCTTTAACTGGAAAAACACCTGAAATGACACCACCTGTTCAAGAACAAAAAGAACAACCCATCCAAAATCCTGAATAAACTTCGTATTTATCTGGAACTTGCAAACGTATGACCCAGAAAGCAGAAATCATAAATGGGACTGATCACGCAAAACTAACGCCCATGATCAGTCAATATTTATCAATAAAAGAAAAGCACCCGAATACAATTCTTTTTTTTCGAATGGGGGATTTCTATGAAATGTTTTTTGAAGATGCTGAAATTGCATCCAAATTGTTAAATATCACCCTTACTTCACGAAATAAACAAGCAGAAGAACCAATAAAAATGTGTGGATTTCCTGTAAGAGCAGTGAATGTATATATGTCAAGATTACTCAAACAGGGATGTAAAATTGCCATTTGTGATCAAGTTGAAGACCCAAAATTTGCCAAGGGAATTGTAAGACGTGAAGTCGTTCGGGTAGTTACCCCCGGCATGATTTTAGATGAACATCTATTGGATGAACGATCTGAAAATTATATTCTTGCTGTTTTTCACCAAAAAGGGTTGTTTGGCTTGGCTTACCTAGATATTTCAACTGGTACGTTTAGAACTACAGAAACATCCGATATTCAGGTATTGATCGATGAATGTCTCAAGATATCAGCATCTGAATTAATTTTGTCTCATACAGCGAAAACAGACCCATCCATGAATCTCTTTATTCAAGGATTTTCAGAAAAATCGATCAGTTATATTGATGATATCCATTTTAAATTTGGTGACGCAGTTTCTCGTCTGACAGATGTATTTCAAACGCGTAGTCTAAGCGGTTTTGGATGTGACAGGTATTCGGTTGGGATTTCTGCCTGTGGTGCGCTTCTTAGTTATGTACAGGAAACCCAAAAAAAACCAGTATCGCACATCAGCCATATTGAAACCTACAATCTTGATGAATATTTGCAATTAGATGAAAAAACCTGTCGCAATTTAGAATTGTTTCAGCATTTGATTGCAGGTACGCGCAAAGGTACCCTGATTGGTATTATGGATCGAACGGTAACCTCTATGGGTGCGCGTTTATTAAAACATTGGCTGCGGTATCCATTAACAAATCGTAACCTGATAACTGAACGCTTTGATGCGGTATCAGAAGCCTTAAGCAAATCGGATATTCGAAAAACAGTCCGAAAATTATTCAAAGAAATTTTTGATATAGAACGTCTTTCAAGCAAAATCACTATGGGACGGCCTAATGCACGTGATCTGCTCGCATTAAAAGATACGCTTCGTCAAATTCCTGAAATCATCCGATACCTTTCTGAATTCAACTCGGATATGTTTCATTGGAATCAGGCAATTGATGGTCTAATGGAATTGGTTGAATTGCTGGATAATGCCATTCGGGAAGATGCCCCGCTTACTTTAAATGAAGGTGGACTTATCAAAGCAGGGTATCATACTGAAATTGATGAATTGTTTCATATTACCACTGACACCAAAGGATTTTTAGCTGCGCTTGAAACCAAAGAGCGACAACGAAGTGCTATTCAATCACTTAAAGTAAAATACAATAAAGTGTTTGGCTATTTTATTGAAGTCTCCAAAACTCATTGTAATTCTGTGCCAGTTGATTATATACGCAAACAAACCCTTGTGAATGCTGAGCGATTTATTACAGAAGAATTGAAATCATTTGAAAATACAGTATTGACTGCAGAAGAAAAACGATATGCATTGGAATATGAAATTTTCAATCAAATTAAAAACAAGGTTATTTCACATAATAAAGAATTGATACAGCTTGCTAAATTTTTTGCACGTGTTGATGTGTTATTCACATTTGCAGATATCGCTGCAGAATTTAATTACTGCCGTCCTCATTTAAATGATCAGGGAATTATTGACATCAAAGAAGGCAGACATCCGGTAGTTGAACAATTGCTCAATGGAGATCGTTATATTCCAAATTCTATCCGATTAGACAATACAGAAAATCAGGTATTGATTATTACCGGGCCTAATATGGCTGGCAAATCAACAATTCTACGACAAGTTGCCTTAACGGTAATTCTTGGTCATGCGGGTTCATTTGTCCCTGCAAATGAAGTGTCTATGGATATGGTGGATCGCATTTTTACTAGGGTTGGCGCATTAGATAATGTTGCTCAAGGTCAAAGTACTTTTATGATTGAGATGGAAGATACCGCAAACATAGTAAACAACGCCCAATATACAAGTTTAGTCATTATAGATGAAATTGGCAGAGGTACAAGCACGTTTGATGGGTTGAGTATTGCGTGGGCTATTGCTGAATATCTGCATGATATGAAGCAAAAAGGAGTAAAAACCTTATTTGCCACGCATTATCATGAATTAACAGAACTTGACCGCTTTAAATCAAAAGTAAAAAATTTTAATATTGCGGTTCTTGAACATGATAAAAAAATTATTTTTTTAAGAAAACTCGTTAAAGGCGGAACCAATAAGAGTTATGGATTACAGGTAGCAAGGCTTGCCGGAATACCTGAAAAAATTATTAAACGCGCAGAACAAGTGTTATCTGAAATTGATCGCATGGATAACATCACATGGTTTTCTTCAATTCGTCCGCAATCTTCAATGCGAAAAAAAATGCTGCCCAATGCTTCACAATTAAATGTATTTCAGGATAAGAGAAATCCGTTAATTGAAAAGCTCATTGAACTGGATATTAACCATACCACGCCGTTAGAAGCTTTACATATATTACAACAATTTAAAGATATAGCGTTAGAATTAAATACTCCTAAACCTTAACAACTGTTTAGGCAATACGTATCCCATGAATAGAATAAGCATGATTCTTTTAACAAAAAAAATAGTGTTTAAGGTTATTGCTGTTATTGCAATAGGGTTTTATATGTTCTGGTTTGCTGAAGTGTTTGCAGCGCAAACAGTTCACGACATGTACTTTCAAGCGGAAAAAATATATATCCGCTTCAAAGCAGACCCTAAAAAAATGCAATATCGTGACAAATGGATAGAATGTATCCAAAAATTTGAAGCTGCATTTAAACAAAATCCTAAAGACCCGTTGGCGCCCGCTTCACTTTATATGACAGGACAGATTTATGAATCACTCTTTCGGTATTCAGGAAAACAAGCGGATTTAACTGAAACTATTAATACTTATCAACGGGTTATCAAGTTGTATCCCAATAGTATTTATGCAAGCAAAGCAGAATCGAATATTGCAGCGAACAAAGGCAAAAAAAAAGAATCCACTGCTTCATTGCAGGCTAAAGTAGTAACGAATGACAACGACCCCTTGTCGCACAAAACAAGGCATCCAGATTTAATTGAAAAAAAACAACCTCAAGAATCATCTGATATATCGGCAAAACCTGTTCAACAGGTAGCCAAACCAGACTCAATAGAAAAAATATTAACAGATACTCTTATTCCTGACAAAAACCAAGCATCTAAAGAGATTTCAAAAAATCAGGATGTTACGCATATTAATGGCTTAAGATATTGGTCTAATCCAAACTATACTCGAGTGGTTATTGATGGAGATAAGGAAGCACAATACCAGCATTTTTTATTACCAGAAGATGAAACCAATAAAAAGCCTAAACGGTTATGTGTAGATGTGGCTAAAAGCCTGCTTGAACGGAACATGAAAAAAATGGTTCCAATTCATGATAATTTACTTGCTGATGTTCGGGCAGCACAATATACATTAGATACAGTTCGAGTGGTTGTGGATATTAAATCTTTCGATAATTATAAAATATTTAACATTAACAACCCATTTCGGATTGTGATTGATGTTTGGGGAGAAAAAACAAAACCTCAGAAACAAGAAAAACCAATTCATACTGCTATTGAAATTACTGATAAATCTTCGGTGAAAACTCTCGCCAAACAACTCGCATTAGGTGTAAAACGAATTGTGATTGATCCCGGACATGGCGGCAAGGACGTTGGTGCGATTGGATTTATTAAAGGAATTTATGAAAAACATATCACGCTTGCCATTGCAAAAGAATTGGCGGTATGGATCAAAGAGCAATTGAACTGTGAAGTGATATTAACCCGTCAAGATGACAGATACCTTTCATTAGAAGAACGCACTGCTATAGCCAATACTGCAAATGCAGACCTGTTTATCTCAATTCATACGAATGCTGTAAATGATGTCCGTGCATACGGTATTGAAACTTATTTTTTAAATTTAGCGACTGATAAAGATTCCATTTCTGTTGCAGCAAGAGAAAATGCCACATCAACAAAGACTATTAGTGATTTACAAGCCATATTAAACGATCTTTTGCAAAACACCAAAATTAATGAATCAAGCCGACTTGCGGGATTTGTTCAAAATACCATGTGTCAATCTCTTGAAAAAAAATATCG
Source organism: Deltaproteobacteria bacterium YD0425bin50 (assembly GCA_002753105.1). Classification (GTDB taxonomy): domain Bacteria; phylum Desulfobacterota; class Desulfobacteria; order Desulfobacterales; family YD0425bin50; genus YD0425bin50. The sequence continues at coordinate 7,915 of PDZT01000009.1, forward strand.
GAAAATTAACAATAAAGGTGTGAAACAAGCACCATTTTATGTTCTGATTGGTGCAGAAATGCCAGCAATTTTAATAGAAACCTCTTTTATTAGCAATCCTCAAGAATGCAAACGCTTAACTGAGCGTGCCTATCAAAAAGACATTTGTCAGGCAATTAGCAAAGGAATCAAAACATATATCAAACAAACAAACCCAACTGCATTTTTAGATGAGCGTAATCGTCATAGAGAACAGGATGGTTAAGATTGAGTTTACTTTTTTTTGTATAGGAGCATATCATGAATTATGAACACATTTTAGTTGAAATCAACAATCCAATAGCGACACTTATTTTTAAACGTCCTAAAGCGTTAAATGCCTTAAATACAGCCTTATTAAGTGAGTTTGGTCATGCATTGAATGATATTGAAAAAAATTCTGATATACGCGTTCTTGTGTTAACCGGTGCTGGAGACAAGGCTTTTGTTGCAGGCGCTGATATTTCTGAACTTTCAAATCTGAATGCCCTACAAGGCAGAGAGTTTGTACGACATGGTCACGAAGTTATTGGTCGTCTTCAATCACTATGGATTCCAGTGATTGCAGCAGTTAATGGGTTTGCATTAGGTGGTGGAACTGAAATCGCCATTACCTGTGACTTGATTTATGCATCTGAAAAAGCCAAATTTGGTTTACCCGAAATCAATTTAGGAATTATTCCGGGATTTGGAGGAACCCAACGGCTTAGCCGATTAATTGGTATTAATAAAGCAAAAGAGCTTATTTTTACAGGAAAAACTATTTCTGCTCAAGAAGCCAAAACACTTGGTCTTGTCAATGAGGTTTTTCCAAATGAACTTCTGATGGAAAAAGTGATGGAAACAGCTAAGTTATTGGCTGAAAAAGGAAAAGTTGCTTTACGTGCTGCCAAACAAGCCATCAACAACGGAATGAATGTAGATATCTGTACAGGCTGTCAACTGGAAATCGATGCATTCGGATTATGCATATCTAGTCCAGATGCCAAAGAAGGAACAACTGCGTTTCTTGAAAAACGAAAACCGCAGTTTAAGGCTTCATATACAGACTAACAAGACATTAAGGGTATGACTGATGGTCAAAAAAAAAACAGTATTGCTTACGAATGATGATGGTATTCATGCCAAAGGATTACATGCCTTAATCGATGCTTTTCATAAGCATTATCATGTAGTTGTTGTAGCGCCAGACATAGAAAGAAGTGCAGCAAGTCATTCGATTACGTTGATACACCCTTTAAGGGTTCATGAGGTTTTCTTAGGTAACGGAATCCGTGCTTTTGCCGTCAATGGTACTCCTGCAGATTGTGTTAAAATCGCTGTACGTGAATTATTCCTGTCAAATGTTCCAGATTTGGTCGTTTCCGGAATTAATGCAGGTGCCAATATCGGCATTTATGTTCATTATTCCGGAACTGTCGCAGCAGCTAAAGAATCATCTATGTATGGCATTCCTTCTATAGCTGTTTCGCTTGACAGATCAGATAATGAACCTGACTATCAGCCTCCGGCAAAGTTTACGTTAAGCATTGCTGAACAGGCTTTAACCCATGGATTACCCTATGGCACTTTATTGAATATCAATTTTCCCTCTGTTTCTCTTGACACTATCCCCGGAGTCATGATCACTAAACATGGCATTTCTCCAGTGAATGATTCTTTTCAAAAATCAATAGACCCAAGAAAAACTCCATATTATTGGCATGGTGCTGATGCAAAAATTGATGCTACTGATATTCAGACAGACTGCGGCGCATTGTATAGAAATTACATCACTATTACGCCTATTCTTTGTGATATGACTGATGTTAATATGTTAGAATCTTTACGTTCATGGAATATTCCGTAGATACGCAATACATTGCGTATCATTCGTAAAAAGTAAAAAAGGAATCAAAACGTGGCAACAGAACAACTTAATCTATTGGTAGTAGATGATGATACTTATGCCTTAAAAATAATATTAACTTATCTTGCAACAACAGATTATCAGATTGATAAGGCACAAAACGGCAGGGAAGCATTAGACATACTGTATAAGAATCCCCAGAAATACGCTACTATTCTTTTAGACCGTACCATGCCGGAAATGGATGGAATAGACGTTTTAAAAAAAATCAAATCTGACAACTTGTTAAAGTCAATCCCTGTTATTCTGCAAACTGGCTTAAAAACAGAAAAGGACATTTTAGAAGGATATCAGGCTGGCGCATTTTGCTATCTTGCCAAACCCTATACACGAGAAATGCTTTTAGCCTTGATTCAGACCGCTGTCATGGAATGGGAACAACTCCGATTCTTTCGTGATGAAAATAAAGAAACTATTGATACGCTAAACCTAATGACCACAGGCTGTTTCCAGTTTAAAACCCTTAATGAAGCACGTAATCTGGCAAAACTACTAAGCAAATCCTGTCCAGAGCATTGTAAACCACCGGCTTTAGGATTAATGGAATTGTTAACCAATGCTGTTGAACACGGCAATTTAGGAATTACTTACACTGAAAAATCAGAACTTTTGAATCAAGGAATTTGGCTTGAGGAAGTGGAACGCCGGCTGAATGATCCGAAATATATGTTAAAAAACGTAGAAATCCATTATAAAAGAAATAATGAAGAAATCCGATTTTTAATTAAAGATCAAGGAAATGGGTTCAATTGGGCACCTTATATGTCATTCAGTGAAGAAAGAATTTTCGATATCCATGGTCGTGGTATTGCTATGGCTAATACCATGAGTTTTGACAGTATTCAGTATTTAGGAAATGGGAATCAAGTATTGGCTGTAGTTTCACTAATTAAAAAAGAATAAGAATTTTTTGGAGGATTTGATTTAGAATGCAAGTAAATGAATTGTATGACATGTTAAAAAGAACACAGGAGCCTAAAGGCTATGTGTTTAATGAAGACAAGGAAAGAGTCGTTGATTTGTTGGCAGCATTATTAACCAATAAAGAACGTTATGGCTATATGTGCTGTCCATGCCGTCTGGCCTCTGGAAACCGAGAACAAGACAAGGATATCATTTGCCCTTGTGCCTATCGGGAACCAGATGTGAAGGAATACGGAAGTTGTTATTGTAATTTATATGTCACCAACGCATGGAATGAAGGGAAATTAGATACCACAGTTTATATTCCGGAGCGACGCCCCATTTAATCTATATATCCTGTTATCCAAATGTTAACAGAACCTAAATTACACCCTATAATTTTTCAACTCCCACTCTCTGAACTATCAGAAAGTAGTATCAAAATAGTTCAACATTCAAATCACTGGAACTGTTCCCGACTATAAAAAAAGAGTGACCCTGACACATCTTTTGGTGCCAGGGTCTTATGGAGGGAAAATCAGTCATTATTCTTTCAGGCTTGCCACAAGCCATTATTCAGTATAATGCTGACTTGGGTGGGCATTAAATAAGTCGTTTATAAGTCGTTTAATACTATAACGAAATGTTGATTTTTTAAATCTGCAATTAAAATGCCATAAGTAACTTTTTACTGCTTGTATTGTTTTCATAGATGAACTGTTTATAAAATTGATCAAAATAAAACCGATTTAGTATTTATATATAAATATTTCTTGACAGTTTGTAAAAGAATTCGACAAATATAAATCTGAAATATATAGGTTGATTTGTCATGAGATGCTTCAATAATAATCATATCAATATTGGATCAATGAAAATTAAAAAAAAAAATCAGATAGCTCAGTTAAAAATTCATATGGGAATTTTTCTTTTTTCCCTCTTAACAACAATGACTTCTACATTTGAGTGCCATGCAACAAATCAGTATCACAAAATTATCATGCCAGAACCTATTACTGCTGAAAGTGATCCGATCACCCATGTTGATGTTTCCAAAGATGGGAAAAAACTTGTATATGCACTTCAAAAAGATCAATTTTCAGATTTATGGTTAAAACCATTAGATAAAGCAGCTCAAAGTCTGCCTGAAAAAATAACTTCTGATCCGGGTGATGAATTATCCCCAGTGTTTTCGAATGATAGCCGATTTATCGCATTTACTGGTACAACCTATGATGTCAAAGGAGATATTTATCTTATTGATCTGGATAAAAAACCATATTCCCCTATTCGACTCACAGACCGTAATACAGAAGATGGCGGACCTTGTTTTTCACCTGATGGTAATCTGTTGTATTTTCATCAGACAGAACCCAAAACCATGCAGAAGCATATTGTATATTTAGACATCTCTTCTTTTAAAAAATCATCAAAAGATAACAAAACAAGCATCTATACAGTTACTCAACTCAATGGAATTGACTATGCTGGTTTTCCTGCTGTTTCACCTGATGGGACTAAAATTGCCTGTGTGGTTTACAAAGATGATCCTTATGGGGATATTTATGTGTTGGATATCAACCAACAGATATCCACCTGTATTTCACGAGGAACTGGGATCGATTTTTCCCCTTCATGGTCACCAGATGGAAAATATCTATATTTTTCGCGTATTGCTTATGACACTACTCATGATGGTAGTTTGAATTCTAGTGATCGATCGGCCATCTATAGAGTACCTTTTCCATTATCTGACAATAAATCAATAGATTCTTTTTTACACACTCTTTTTGAACGTTCCTCATTTCAATCAAAATTTTTTGTCACAACTATGTTTTATCTTTCAGATATGAAAACAGGCAGCAATTGTATGATGCTGCCTATGGAAGGTCAAATTCCACTCATGCCAACTTCTGAAGAGCAGCTTAACTTCGCAAATCAATTATCAGAAGCCATTCCATATGATCCTCTGACAACAGTAGTAGCCTATTCTAAAGTATTAGAACGCTATCAACATGATCCGCTGATGTTTGCCCGCATCACTTACATGATCGGTAAATTATATCAGAATATGAATTTGGATGACGCTGCAAAAGAAATGTTTGTCAAAGTGAATACTCGATTTAAAGAAATTCAACCTGAAGCTGGGTTATCCACTATTTGGATACAGGTACTTAAAGCCAATCCATATATAAATCGTTTTCAGCATAACACCGTATCTGACACCAAGGAAATTGAAATATCCGCTCATATTGTAAAGTCAATTATGGATAGCTTACAGCACATGGCTGATGAATACAAATCTATCACTGAGGTCAGAGAACGTGCTTTAATTGAAACTGCAAGGCTGTATATTCATAATACCCAGCGACTTGTTAATTATAACACCGCAATTACATTATTGGATCAGATAATTACAACGAGTTCATTGGAAAATCCGATTCGATCAGAAGCTCTGCTACTCAAATCCGATATTTATAAACTGCTTGGTGATTTTAAGGCGGCTCATTCGATTTGTATATCAATTATTGGGAATCTCAAACCCGAATCGCGGGAAAAACGATTTCTGATTGATGAAGCCATTGAACGTTTGATTTCCCTTTATATTTCGGATTTAGAAAAAATGAACCCCGTTAGTTTAAATGAAAAAATTTTTTTGTTACATCAAATTGCCACTGAAAACAAAACCAAACTTCCGTTTTTAGCTATTGGTGCACTCAATCGTATTGGTGACTTATATTTTTCAAATGATGAATGGGCAAAAGCGAAATCCGCTTATCAGGAAGTTTTAGACAATTTTACTTATATTTCAACAGGTACGGCTGCGGCAAGACTTGCACTTGCTGAAATCTATTATCGTGAAGAACGGTTTAAACGCGCATTAGAACTTTACGAAAGTGAAATTCAGTTAAGACCCAGAGAAGATGAAATCCGAAAACTTGCCCGTCAAGGATATATTCGTAAGTCAATTGCTTCTGGAGAATATTTGTTTCGGTTAGGTGAAATTGCAAGCGCACGAAAAATTTTTAAGGAGCTTATGGATTATGATGACCAAATTGTCGAAGCTCACAGAGGCTACATTCAATGTGCTAATGCACAGCATGATATTCAACGCGTATTCAACGACTACCAAAATCGTATGGAAAAAGAGCCCAACAATGCTGTAGTGATTTATGCTACAGCATTGTGTTTAACTTATTTCAATCACCAATCTCAGTTAGAACAAGCTAAAAACCTGATTGTAAAAGCAATTGCCATTCAAGGCCAGATTTCCTATTTTTATCAAACGTTGGGGTATGTGTATGAAGTTTTTGAAACTGTTTATGGAAAACCACAGCAGATTGAATATAGTCTTGAGTATTATCAAAAAGCATATGTATTAACCAATACAGAATCAAATCCTCAAAATACTGCGAATCTCTTGCTTAATATTGGGAATATTTATTATTTATTGCAGCAATATGCGAAAGCTTTCGACTACTATCAGCGTCGGGAAAATACAAAAATGCCGTTTGATTACCCGGATACCGAACTTTTATTTTATCGGAGATTGGGTCAATCGGCATTTCAAGTTAGACAGAATTCAAAGGCGATTGAAGTCTATACTGCTGCATTACATCACATTGAAAAACGTATTGATCCACTTGCGGTGGTTACAGCATTTGACAAACTTCACCGCTATCTCGTATCCACAATGTTTACTCCTGCTGAACAACAGGAGACCTTACGTAACAAGACAAAATTATTGTTTGAAAAAAAAGCCACTATTTATGCTCAGCTTTCTGAGTATTGTCAGGCTCCCAAATATCCTACAGATCCAGAATGGCAAGTTTATATAAAACAGATTCAAACAGTAGTGAAAGATCAAACTCAACTGAATCAGGATAGCTTTGAACTATATCGTGAACTTTACGGCAAAGCAGGTTTTAGCCCAAGTGAATCCGTTGATGATGTCAAAACAACATTAGACTATCTAATGGCACGTATTGATGAGGCCATGCATGTACCAGAACGATTGATGATGCTGTTTACTGAAATTACAGATCGACTTGCATTGGCATATCAGGAATCTGAAATGCTTGAGCAGGCGGTGGATTTTTTTGAAAAAGCCTATGTACTCAATCAAGGTCTGGGCAATGTAAAAAATCTTGCCCGAAATAAACGACAGACAGCTTACAATCGTTACATGCTTGCGCAAACCAGAACAGGAAATACGCATCGTGAATTGTTAGAAAAATCCCGAACGGACTTTCTTGAAGTCTTAAAACTCATAAAAACCTATGGCGTGTTATCTCAGGCAGAACCTAAACAGGAACAAGGCCTATTCAATATTGCCCCACGCGTAGCCATAGATGAAAAAAATGCGACTGAAGCTGCATATGGGTTTACCAAAGATCAGGAAGAACGCCTTGCGAAAACGTTTATTGCACGCATTGATGTTGAATTAGGCAATCTTTCGAGTGCAGAAAACACTTTTCAGGCAATGTTACAGGAATACCCTAAAGACCGTGAGATAGATGAAAAAGACCTGTTTGGTGTTGGATTGTTATGGCATCGTGCAGCTCACATTTCCAATGCACAATTGGATTTAAAAACAGCATATGAACGGTTTGCTTATGCAACACAAATTTCAATCGCATTGAAAAATCCAGTGAGCGCGTCCATCAATCTAAGAAATGCAGCTTATGTTCTGTCGAACATGAACGATATGCCGCAAGATGAAAAAAACATCTATGTCTCCCAGATGAGTGTTTTAGATGATAACGTCATGTCCTTATTCAAAGATAATACGATGTTTTTTTCAAATCCGATTATAGCAATCCACCACAATGCAATGGGCGTTTTTTTTCTTACATTGAGTCCATCAAAAAAGGATAGAATCGACGATTCCGTTCGTCAGATGCAACAGATAAAACGTGCTGTAATGCATTTTAGCAAAGGTATTGCCCAGTTTGAAACCCAGAAAAAATATTTTCGTGATCAATTGGCTATATGGGCGCTGTTATATGTAAATATGGGAAAAGCAAGCCAAATGCTGAATGAACCTGATGTTGCATCGCGTCATTACAATTTAGCATTGCCGATTACCAGAGAAGCCAAAACACCGGATATTGAATGGCGGGCATTGGTGGGGCTCAACCAATTACCAGAGGCATTAGTTGTTTTAGAATCCGTCAATATGGTGCGATCTGGATGTGGTGATCAGGAAATCATTGAAAGTTTTTGGCCGCTTGTATTAGAAAAAATTCAGCAAGATGATCTTGAATCAGCATTTAATCTAATGGAACATCTTTCAGAACTTGAACGCTTTCATCGTTTGAGCGAGATGGTCAAACCTAAAAATAAAGAAGAAATGGCATTATATCAGGATTTGTATCCGCATCTATTACGAATTCAGGAAATCCAAACTCAAGTTGCATCTGCAACTCCAGAAAAACAAGCGTATCTCAAGCAGGATTTAGAAAATGAATGGCGATTATATAACGCCAAGGAAAATCAGAATTTACCTGCATTTATCCAGTCTATTCAAGATAACGAGACTCGTCATCGCATGATTATGCTATTAGGACTCAGTTCTCATGCTGAACAACTTGCTGATATTGAAGTCAATAAAATGGGCTTCAGTTTAAAAAAAACCTATGAATCACTGATGGCAACCCATCATGATGTTTGGACTCAAGCCAAGTCAGACCGATATAATGGCGAATTATCAGAGATTATATATTTTATAGGTGCATCATCCTGTGAAGCAATTGATATCATGGAATCCCTTTCTGATAATGAAATGCTTGTTCGGTTATTTCCAATACATCATAATTCGATGATTGGTTTTAGTGTAACCAACAGCCAGTTATCGCTTTTAACCACAGATACACTGAATACCCTTGAATTAAAACCGATTACATACATTGCACATGAACAGATTCATCAGGTTTTGAAACAAAAGAGCCTGCCTGATCTATTATTGAATTCAATGGCAACATACGTATTCAATACGACTCAGCTTTTTCGTAGCATAAAACAGCAAAAACCATTTAAACATAAGCTGTTATCAACCATTCCTTTGGAAGCCCAAAAATTTAATGGTTTTCAAGTTCAATCCTTAGCTGATATGGAGCAGTCAGAAACAAAAAATAGCAAATTCAATACACATACGCTTCTTCTATTCGACCGTATAGCCAAGGGACATAGTGTGCCAGTAAAAGAAAACGCGTCGGCTTTTCCAGATATCTTTATAACGGATGGACAACAAGCATTACCAAGAACCGCTTTAGTTGAATTGTTGACCGGTCTTTCAGGCTTAACCCTTACGATTTTACCGAATATAGATTCTGATTATCTATATGAAATATCACATGTATTTTCTTTGTTCGGATGTCCAAGTCTAGTAGTGGGAACACATTCGTCAGCAGATGATGAATTTGTTCAGGCATTCATGCAGCATTATAAATCTCAATCTGTATCAGAGGCTTTGAAAGAGACAACAAATCAGTTCAAGACGGATGACCAATGGATTTCTATTGGATATGCAGGGATGGGTAGAGAACAAGCCTTAACCTTTTCCCAAAATCATTTTGTTGAATATGTAAAAAGAGCACAAAATGCGTTTCGCAATCAAAACTATAGTGAAGCATTAAATTTCTTTGAAAATGCCATAGCTATAGCTCAGGCAGATGATCGGTTTGCCAAATATTTACCAAATTTGTATTCTTCAGCCACTGATAGCGCTTACTTGTTACAAGAGTATCATCAGGCATTAATTTATGCTAAACAATTAACAGATTCATTTGATAGCCAAAGTCACTCTTCAAAATCGTATGCCGATGCATTACGCGTGTTAGGCCTGCTGTATAGCCGAACAGAACAGTATGATGAAGCGGTTCAGGTCTTGGAGAAAAGTTTGCAGATACTACAAAATGGTCAATCTCAAAGCGAAGAAGCCAATCTTCTTTCGACCTTGGGAATCGTCTTTGAATCAGCGATGGATTATGATCAGGCATTAAGTTATTTTTGGGCATCTAAAGACAAATACGAATCGGCAACGTCTCATGATGAAACAAAACAAAGCGTTACTGCACAACAATATATGAATATCGGCCGGATATATGATCATCGAATGAATAGTTATGCTAAAGGGATTGAAAATTATCAACAAGCCATGATGATTTATAAAGAAATAAATGACAAAGATAATATTGCCTTATGCTTACTAAACCAAGGCAGATGTCAACGGTTGTTGGGGAATTTATCAACCGCAGAACAGGTGTATGAACAAGCATTAACGTATTGTGATAAAGAAATCAAAAATCAGCTCTGGGTTAAAATTATTCTAGAACAAGCAAATAATGCATGGTTTCAAGCACGTTATGAGCAGGCATTTCGTTTTGTTCATCAAGCATACGAAACAGCAAAGCAAAACACATGGCGGGAACTTGAACTCATGACGTTAAACACAACAGGGCTTATTTTTTGGTCTTTGGGTAATTATGAAAAAGCCAAAGAAGAATTTAATATTGGGCTTGAGTTATGCCAGAATTCGTCAGAACTTGAAGGTGAAAAGGCAACAACACTCAATAATTTGGGCACAGTATTCAGAGATATGGGGAACTATTCAGAAGCATTAAATTACTTTTCCAAAGCATTGGCAATTGATCAGCGTATGAAATCCCAATGGGCTGTTGCGTATGATTTAAAAAATCAGGGATTAACCTATCTTTTAATGCAAAAACCGAATGATGCTATGCCGTTATTTCAAAAAGCTGTCCAACTGGCGTCAGACATTGGAGATCGTATTAATGAAGCAAAATCCCGTTTATGTTTAGGAGATGCCTATTATGAATTAAAACAAACAGATATGGCTGAACAGGCATATGATCAGGCACTGTCGCTTTCGAAAAGCATGATGCTACGTGAAGTCTGGTGGCGGTCTTTATTTGGACTTTCGCGCATTCAATTTGATAAATCCACTTCTGCGGGAAAAGATCAGGCTGAAAAATTGCTTTATGAGGCTGTAGATGTGATTGAAATCATGCGCGCAGATATAAAAATTGAACAACTCAAAAATCAGTTTATTACAGATAAAATGGTGGTATATGAAGCCTTAGTAGAATTGTTAGCAACAACAGGTAAAATCAACGCTGCGTTCGAAGTTGCCGAACGTTCCAGAGCGAGAGGTTTTATTGATCTTTTAGGCAATCAGCGGTTGTCTTTAGCCAACAGTATCGACCAAAAATTGTATGATAAATACATGTTAATTCGATCGGAAATTGAAGAGAAAGAATCGCTTAAAGTATATGCCATAGATCAGACATCAAAAACCATGTATGATAAAACCATCCAACAGTTAAATAGAGATTTAGAAAGTGTTATGCTTGAAATTGAAGGGCAAAATCCTTCTTTAACTTCGTTTGTAACGATTCGTCCATTATCGCTTGAAAAAATTCAGGAAAAATTAGAGTCAGGCGTAGCATTATTGGCGTATTTTTTGCTTAAAAATGAATTATGTTGTTGGATTATTCAACACAATTCAGTAAATTTAGTACGAACTCCTATAAATCGCCATGAAATGAATCAAAAAATTCTTATTTTTCGTAGAGCGATTCAGAATTTAGACCCTATAGATAAATTATCCGAAGAATTGTATCAGACGTTGATACAGCCTGTAATTCACTATATACGGGATGTGCATTATTTAGGAATTATTCCACATGGGCAGTTGCATTATCTTTCTTTTGGAACGTTAGCAGATGGAAATGAATATTTAATTGATAAATATGCGTTTTTTTATTTGCCGAGTGCTAGTGTTTTAGAATATACTTTACAAAAACGAATTCAACATGTAGCAAAACCTAAAGTTTTAGCGATAGGCAATCCAGATTTAGGAGATAAAGGATTGGATTTGCCATTTTCTGAACAGGAAGTGAAGACAATGTCTTGGAATTTTCCAGATATTACAACCCTTACTCGTGAACAGGCAACCGATCGCTGGGTTATAGATCATATCAGCGATTTTAACATTATTCATCTTGCGTCACATGGTGAATTTGATTCGCTGAATCCGTTATTTTCATCGATTAAATTAACGAAAACCCAAAAATCAGATGGAAATTTAGAGGCAACGGAAGTATTTCAGTTAAATATTAAGGCTGATATGGTCGTTCTGAGTGCCTGTCAAACAGGTTTAGGTAAAATCACTGCGGGAGATGATGTTGTTGGGTTAAACCGGGCTTTTTTTTATGCAGGAACCCACACTGTGGTTTCAAGTCTTTGGCGAGTCAGTGATATCAGTACAGCGATGTTAATTAAAGCATTTTATCGCCAATATCATAATCAAAAAAAGGCTGATTGTTTACGTCTTGCAGCACTTCATGTTAAAAATTTTTATTCTCATCCCGGATACTGGGGGGCGTTTACGCTTGTTGGAGATTATTTTTAGATTTTGACTTTTAGAAACTTGTGGAGCAAAAAATGAATGAGTTTTCATATGAGTATTATCAGCAAATAATCGCATCGCATATGGCTTTACAAGACTCTTCAAATCAAAAATTATTTGATGCGTTTACGCTCGCATTTGAAGTACATTCTCCTACACAGAGAAAGTCTGGCGATCCCTATATCAGCCATCCAGTTTCAGTTCTTGAAATTTTGATTAATGAATTCCATATTAAAGACCCTGCTCTGCTATCTGCTGCCTTGCTTCATGATGTTGTTGAAGATACGCATATTAGTATTATAGACATACAAAACCGATTCGGTTCTGATATTGCCGAGCTTGTAGATGGTTGTACTAAACTAACCCATAAAAAATCAAATTTACCCTCTGAAAAAGACTTAACCCATACGAAAATTTTACTGAGTGCGAGCCGTCAATTGGGTGTTCTGCTCATTAAACTTGCAGATCGTTTGGATAACATGCGAACACTTGAGCATTTAGCAGAACACAAACGAAGACGTATTGCACGGGAAACAATTGAAATTTTTGCGCCTATTGCTGCAATTTTAAATTTATTTCCTGTCAAAAGAGAACTTTATAAACTCTCAATTCCGCATCTTTTTCCCAAAAAAAGTAAACTCATTCTGAGTACGATTGAAACGTATTTTAATTCAACGGATGTAAAAGAAATTATTCAGATACTTCAACAATGCTTATCCACTATTGGATATCCAGTAGAAATTCGTTCCAGATTAAAAGGACTTGACAATTACTATGATTCATTGAGAAACAGTTTATCTTTAAACAATGCGGAAAACCACGTTGACTTTACAGTAATTATTCAATCCCCAGAGAACCTTTTATGCTATAAAGCCTTAGGTATTATCAATTCTGTGTTTAATCCAGTTCCAAAAAGTATTAGGGATTTTATAGCCAATTCTAAGACCAACGGCTATCAGAGTCTTCATGTAAGAATCATTTACCGGAGCAATTATTATTTGATTAAAATCCGTTCAGCTCAGATGGACACTATTGCCAATTATGGTGCGATCTTGAAACGGGATACCCAAATATCTTTTGACGAGCCGTATTGGCAGGAGATTCGGCAATTGTTACGCAGTATCGGTGAATATGGAGGCCCCGGCTCTCAACGAAAAGAATTGCTTCGTCTTTATGATTCTGAAGAAACCTTTATATATACCCCAAAACGAGATATTCATTATGTACCTAAAGGAAGCATTGTGCTTGATGTCGCATATAAAATACATTCAGACTTTGGGGATAAATGTGAGGGCGCAAATGTTAATGGTGAATGGCGTCCAATTTACCATGCCTTATCCGATGGCGATACTGTCGAAATTCTGACATCTAATGCACTGCTTGATGTCGATATTGATATTGAAAAGCTTTGTAAAACGCCTAGAGCAAGAGACGCTGTAAACCGTCATATTCAAAATATTCGGAAACGGTTTGCTTTACAAATTGGTAAATCCATCATGATGCAGGAAATCAAACGACATGGATATGAAGAGAATATTTTATTTGATAGCAAAATGAATGATATTTTATGCTGTCTGAATGTAAAAGATGTTGAGGGGTTATTAGTTCGTATTGGACAAGATATGGTTGCACCGCATTTAGTATTTTATTATTTCGGTCAACCCAAACAGCAAACACAAAAATCAATGGTGTTATCCAAATTTTGTTTTGAAAGGAATACGATTTCCATATCAGAAATCGAACGAAGTGTTCATAAATTTTCATATTGCTGTCATCCATTTCCGGGTCAATTACAAGTTGTTGCTGCATTAAGTGAACGGGGAGTTGCTTTTCATTTAGAAAATTGTAGCACCATTAAGATGCATCACGATTATTCACCTCAAAATTTATTAAACGTAGAGTGGGATTTAAAAGGGAATTGGCCATATCCCATCAAATTTGAATTAAGAATTACAGTTCAATCGTTAACTGAATTATTTCGATTATTTTCTCAAATCCCGCCCGGGATAAAAATTCATTATTTTGAAAATATTTCTCCCATAACACCACCTGCGACTGCAAGGTTGATTGTAACCATGCGGAACTTCAGGCAAGCAATATCTTTATATAAAATATTTCAATCAACATCCTTAGTTATTGAAAAATATGGTAGAAATCGAAGTGATTCAACTCAAATACTAACGAGCTAATGCCGATTACTATATCTCGATGAATGAAACACTCTAAAGACCTAAAAGGCTAAAAAAATGGCACATCAACAGACATTACATGCTGAAATCACGAATGCATTACCCATTATAGTTCGACTTGCGGTCAAATACAATCTGCTTACTGAAAAACAAATACTTATGGCTTTGTCTGCATATCGAAATCAGCGTGAAAAAGAGAGGGAATGTTCATTTGAAGAATATTTGCTGGCACAAGGTATTCTTAGAGAAGAGATGATGAAAATTCTCATACCCGCAAAGGAAGCATGGGAACTGAGATGCCTTGACAAACAATTTGGATCTATTGCCATTATCAATGGTTTTGCGACTCAGCAGCAAATAGATGCTGCATTAAAGGAACAAGCTCGGCTATTAAAAGAGGAAAATAAAAAGATATTGATAGGCGATCTGCTTATTAAGCATGGTTTAGTAACTCCGAAACAGTGTAAAATGATTTTAATGAAACAGGCACGATTAAAACAGTCATCAGAACCGCAGGCGCAATCAACTCAATCAGTTCAACCCGAAAAGACAATTGACCAACCGTCAGTAACCTGTGAACCTGACGAAACTAAATTAGTATCTAAACAGTCACAAGAAACAGCATCTAAACCAGTATCATCAGAAATCCCTGTTGAAATTGATGAAAAAGCGATTTATGGGATTAAAGTGTCTGATGACAAGATGACCGCAGTGTTATACGCACGTAAAGTATTACTCGGTGAAGTGGCTGTCGAAGATATCAAGCAATATTTAAAAGAAAAATACATTACGTTTGGTGTTGTATCCGAAGAAATCATTGCCCTGTTTATCCAAGATACAGAAAAGGGAATCAATTCGTTAGAAATTGCTAAAGGGTTTCCATCCCAAGAAGGAAAATCTTCTAAACTTCGCTATTTTTTTGAGACGAATCCTCTTAAAAGCGGCTTAATCAATGAAGATGGCGAGATTGATTTTAAAAATCGGGGGGATATTCCCATGGTAAAACCCGGTGATATTCTTGCCCAAAAAACGGAAATGGTTCGATCAATTCCCGGTATCAATGTTTATGGTGAAAATATTGAAGTTGAAGAAGCAAAAGATATTTTACTACGATGTGAGAGAGGTACGGAGATATCTGAAGATGGACTTAAAGTGCTTGCAAAAGTGAACGGGCAACCAAAGCTATTGTTGGGTGATAAATTCGCAGTGCTTAATGAATTACGTGTTAAAAGTGATGTCGGATTTGAAACAGGCCATGTTCATTTTGAAGGTAATGTGTTTGTATCAGGAATGATAAAAAGTGGTTTTAACGTACACTGTGCGAATTTAACCACCACGGCAATTCAAGAAGCAGAAATCGAATGTTCTGGAGATATTACGGTTATAGGAGGTATTACTGGTGCAACGATCAATACAAAAGGAGGCATTGTATGCAAATATATTAACAAAGCCAAAATCATTGCCTTTGGGGATATTATTGTCCAGAAAGAGATTATTGACTCAGAAATACAAACGAGTGGCAAATGTATATTAATTCGAGGGAAAATTATATCTTCTGAAATTTCATCCAAATTTGGTATGGAGGTTTTGGATATTGGTACTGATATTTCCTCACCTTGTAAAATTCGGGCTGGTGTTGATGATCATATTCTAAAAGAAATGGCTGGTATAGAAAGTGCCATTAAACGACGCGAAGATAAGCTCAAAGAATTAAAAAACAAACGAAACGAACTTCAGAAAAAAGAAATTCAATTACAACAAGAGATTACTCAATTCGCGCATGTGCAAGATCGTTCTCAAATTGAAATCCGAACCTTAAAGAATGACATAAAAAGTCTTCCTCCAACTAAAAAAAGAGAAATTGCAGAACTTGAACAACGGACTGTAGAATTAGCAAGAAAAGCCAACCAAGCGGGTGAATCCATTGAAAAATGTTTTAACTTACAGGATCAGGTGGCCGAAGAGCTTGAAAAATTAGAAGTAGAAATTAAACCATTGGATGCAGAACTCACCGAACTGCGTCTTGATAAAATACATCTACAGGATTGGTGTAAACAAAACAAAGGTATTGCTGTTGTTAAGGCATCCGGGAAAATATACGCGGGGACTATTATCTGTGGCATACATTCAGCTCTGGTTGTTAAAGAGACGTTGCGTCGTGTTGAAATAAATGAAGTTAAAAATACAGACCCTGATTCAACAACTGAATATGAAATGAGAATTACGCGATAAATGGAAAAAGCAATTCCATCTGATCTAATCACTATTATGGAGCATCGATGGGAAAGTTACTGCCTTGCCTGCCGCGAAAACCACATTGATATTCACTATGACCTTGAATGTATCCAACACATTAAACACATTTTTTTATTCAGTCCTTTTATTGCTCAAACTAGCATAAAAGAACCTTTCCTATTACATGATCTCATACAAAGCAAAGCTATCCTTCATCAATATACCCAAGGCGCCTATTTCCAGATTATTTCCTCTGAATTAGAAAAATTTTCCACTACAGTTCCACTAGAAAAAATACTTGCTCAGCTCAGAAAACGGGAAATCATTCGTATTGCATGGCGGGATTTGGCTGGTTTATCCACCTTAGAACAAAGTATGTACGATTTGTCTGATTTTGCAGATGCATGTATTGATCTGCTTTTTTCATTTCTTTATCAAGATATGTCCAAAAAATACGGCATTCCAACAAGTAAACAGGGTATTTCTCAACCTATTGTTGTACTTGCAATGGGAAAACTTGGCGCACGGGAGTTAAATTTTTCATCTGATGTGGATTTGATATTTACTTATCCAGAACAAGGTGAAACCCAAGGAGGATCAGCTTCAATCAGTAATGAAGAATTTTTTACCCGATTATGCAGGCAATTTTTAAAAACCTGTCAAACCAACTCAGAAAATGGACTTATCTTCAGAGTTGATATGCGATTACGTCCTTATGGTGAAAATGGGCCATTAGTAATGAATTTTGATGCGATTGAGCGCTATTACCAATCTCAGGGAAGAGATTGGGAAAGGTACGCGGCGATTAAAGCTCGGGTAATTACTGGAGACGCAGGTTTCGCTGCGGATATGATGAAACGCTTGGAACCATTTGTGTATAGGCGTTATTTAGATTATGGTATGTATGATGCTTTAAGAGAAATGAAAGAAAAAATTACCCGTCAGCACAATTATAATGGATTAAATCATAATATCAAACTTGGGCCGGGCGGGATTCGGGAAATAGAATTTTTTGGCCAGATTTTTCAACTCATTCGTGGAGGTGTTTTACCCGTATTACGTGATCCTCGTATTTTAAACGTGCTGTCAATCTTGTATCATCATGATCTTGTGCCCAAATACGTATGTGAAGAATTACGTAACGCCTATCTTTTTTTAAGAAATACCGAACATCGGCTCCAAATGGTTGCAGATCGACAAACCCATACATTACCTAAAGAATCCGTAGAACAACATTGCCTCGCACTGTCAATGGGTTTTGATGATTGGGAAAACTATTTAGCAGCGCTGTTGAATCACATGAATACGGTTCACATGCATTTTAGTGCATTATTATGTGATAAAACCGATGATCATCAACAGAGTTCTTCTGAAAAAGAACTGAAAGCATTTTGGCTTGAATTTGTAGATAGCCACAAAGCGTATGATATTTTAACCCAGCAAGGGTTTAGCTCACCTGAAACCATACATAATTTGTTGTTACAATTTCAGAATGACAATAAAAACAAGGTATTACGTCAAGAAGTCAAAGAGCGCATTGATAAACTGGTTCCTTTGGTTTTAAATTTTATTCGGTCATGTAACAAGCCATGTGATGTGTTAAACCGCATGTTAGATTTTCTGAGAGCCATTGAAACCCGATCGTGTTATTTATCCTTGTTACTTGAGCATACAGTCGCTTTAAATCATTTAATCCGTCTTGCTGATCAAAGTCCGTGGATTATTAGCTATATTACACAACATCCTGTTTTATTAGACGAACTTTTAGATTCAAGATTAGCCTATAACCCACTGAACAAATCTGAAATGGCTGAGGAACTGAGTCGTAGGCTTATTAGAATAGATTCAGATCAGTATGAATACATCCTCGAAGAATTATGTATTTTTAAACAGGTCATGACATTACGAATTGCGGTTGCAGATATCACTGGTAATTTACATCTGATGAGAGTCAGCGATTATTTAACCGATCTGGCAGAAGTGATTCTGAATGCAGTATTTCATATTGCATGGCAGCAACTGGATGCGAAATACACTACGAATCATCACAAAAATTCACAAAAAATAGATGAAACTACATGTGGTTTTTGTGTTGTGGCATATGGAAAGCTTGGTGGAATTGAATTGGGATATCGTTCTGATTTGGATCTTGTATTTCTGTATTCCGTAACTCATAATGATGTTTTGCTGACTATTGACCATCGGGAATTTTATACTCGTCTTGGCCAGCGTATCATTCATATACTATCATTAAAAACACCAGCGGGTTCCTTGTATGAACCGGATATGCGATTACGACCCAATGGCGTTTCTGGTTTGCTTGTGAGCCGTATTGATTCTTTTCAGCAATATTACATGGAACAGGCATGGACATGGGAACATCAGGCATTAGTTCGCGCACGTCCTCTGTTTGGTGATACGGTCATGATTGAAACATTTCAAACAATTCGAGAAAAGGTTATTGCTAAATTTAGAAATCAGGAGATACTTCAAAAAGAAATATTTGAAATGAGAGAAAAAATGCGGAGACATGCTGAACTTGATCCCACACTTTATTTTGACCTGAAACAGGATCATGGCGGAATAGTTGATATTGAATTTATGGTTCAGTATTTGGTTTTATTGTCAGCGTATGAGAAAAAATCACTTCTCAAATGGACAGATAATGTTCGTTTAATTGAAACGCTGAACGAGACAGGAGTGATTGATCAAAAGACAGCAAGTCAGTTAAAAGAAGCCTATCTTACATTTCGAGCTGAAGTGCATCGGCTAAACCTTCAGGAAAAACCAGCCCGAATTGAATTAAGTCAATATCGGGATATTCGTGAAAACATTATTGCCATATATACAACATACTTACATAAACAGCCTTGATATTTTCGATTTTCGATTTTCGATTTTCGATTCATGATTAACGTATTGAAAAATCGAATAAATAATTTCTTAAAAAAAGAAATATGCAACAATCCAATTTTTATGAAATTAGAAATCGAAAATCGGAAATCTGAAAATCGAAAATCTATAGATGGAGGATTTATGAACGATACCAATATCACCAGACGTCAATGCCTTGGAAAAATAGTATCCATATCAGCAACAATCGCTTTCTCCAAAACATTCAGTTTCGCTGAAATTCCTACTAACCCGATTGAAAAACCAAAAGGTCAACCTTTATTTTTAATTGAAGGCGTTTCTACAAAACCAACTTATTCGATTAGGGAATTGGTAAGACAGGTGTTTAATGCAGCAGGCGGTATTCAAAAATTCATATCTAAGGCTGATATCGTAGCGATTAAACCCAATATTTCATGGGCAAGAGCGCCAGAATACGCTGCAACAACGCATCCTGAAGTATTAGAAGCGGTTATTGAACTTTGTCAGGAAGCTGGTGCTGCAAAAATTAAAATCGCAGACAATACAATTCACGATGCACGTCAATGCTTTGGTATTACAGGCGTCGGTAATGTCGCTCAAAAAACAGGTGTAGAATTGGTATTTCCTCGCGAATCTTTAATGAAAGAAATGAAAATCAATGGGGATCGACTGGATATCTGGCCTGTGTTTATTCCATTAATCGAAGCAGACAAACTTATTAATTTACCTGTAGCAAAGGTTCATGGATTAAGTACGCTGACTTTAGGTATGAAAAACTGGATTGGCGCTGTGGGTGGGAGAAGAAGTTCGTTACATCAGGATATCCACAAAACCATTGTTGACCTTGCACAATTTTTTAAACCTAGCTTAACATTGATTGATGCTACTCGGATTATGATTCAAAATGGCCCTTCTGGTGGAAGTCTTTCAGATGTTCAACTGAAACAGCATATCATCCTTAGCAATGATTCAGTAGCAGCAGATGCAAAAGGTGCTGAATTATTTGGACATACACCGGATGAAATTGAATATATTCGTATTGCACATCAACATGGATTGGGAATATTTGTAAATCAAGGTGTCACCTATCAGAAAGTAACAATATAGGGCTGATAATGTAATGGAAATAACAACTGATTTTTGTCTTGAACTGTGATTCGTCTGATTTGTGTGATTAACTATGATAATCATAGCGATCACATGAATCAAATAAATCACAGTTCAAGACAAAAAAGTAAGTTATAAAATTGCCATTCCATAGTGATAGATTTTTGGTCAGAATTTGAAACAGTCGAGTGGGTTGATATTGTTACAGCATATATACCAAGGTCTCCCTTTTGGAAAAGCCCATATATATAGAGGTAAAAGAAAGAAATGAAAGAAGGATATATTTGTAAAGCATGTCGTAGTGGCAGACTTCATAAAAGAGAAATAATTCAAAAATTTGAACGAGAAGGTCTTGAAGTAAGTATTGATGGAATACCAGCACTTGTTTGCGAAAAATGTAATCAGATATATTTTTCTCCTGGTATAGGTGATAAAATTTCAGTTGCTGCTAATTATTTATTTATGCTCTCCGAAATAAAACATGCTGGAGAATACAGAGCTGCTGTCTGAGGTTAAAGGGTCTGGAGTGGTTCAAGATAAAGGATGGTGAGATTGATTTAGTAAGGAAAATAGTCGTAAAGTCAAGAAAATTAAATTATATCTGATTCTAACGGATTTTGTGGTCGACGAAAACCCCGAAGGGGTTATACATACCAGCCCAGGGCAACGCCCTGGGTATAGGAACGTATTGTGAGATAAGCCCTGAAAGGGCGTTACATAATGAGGCACATGTCACGCCCTTTCAGGGCTAAGATGTACTTACCAATATCCCAGGGCGTTGCCCTGGGCTGGTATGTCACGCCCTTTTCAGGGCTTATCAAATACACCACAAAATCCGTTAGAACCAGAATTATATCTCTCAAATCAAATTTTCGAAGGAGTACAATGAAAAAAATAATAAAAAGTTCGAAGAAAACTCCTACATGCTTGTTTCATTATGTAGTCTTTTGGAGTATTGTTTTATCTTTACAAACTCCTATATTTGCAGAAACGGGTGCTTCCAATAAGATTGAGATTGCAAATATTGACCAATGTATCCAGATAGCCTTAGAAAATAATCGGAATAAGCAGATTAGTCAGCATGACATTGAAATCGCTGAATCCCAATATAGACAGGCGTTATCTGCATACTGGCCCCAAATTAAAACCGAATTATCCGGGCTGAGGATGGATCAAGACCCTTATTTTATATTTCCTGAAGAAACATCCACGTATTCCATTTCAGGCATGTTTCCTTATCCCATTGATGCTACCGTAAGAGTCCCTCAAAAAGATGTTAAGCTCATGAATCGGGATAATTTGATCAGCTCCATACAACTTGCTTATCCGCTTATGACAGGCGGAAAAATAGATGCTATTATAAAGCAGGCGACTAATGCTGTGGAAATCGCTAAAATTTCAGCCAGACGCACTGATCTCCAGATCATGTATGATGTAAAAAGGATATATTTTGCAAGTGTTCTTGCCAATAAACTCAAGCAGATTGGCGACGAGATACTTGAACAGTTTAAAGCAACGTTAAAACTCACAGAACATATGTATCAACAAGGCTCTGGCCGCGTAAAAAAAACGGATTTTTTAAGAACAAAGACAATTGTTTCTACCATAGCTTCAACGCTGGCATTATTGGAATCGAATCGGGTTTTAGCACAATCTGCATTAACAAATTATATGGGACTTTCATGGAAACAAGAGGTCATTCTTAAAGAAACGGATATCCCTTTTAATCCAATTCAACTTGAACTATCCACTCTTGTCGGTCAGGTATATCAATTTAACCCGGATTGGAATCAGATAGAATTCGCATTAAAAGCCATAGAAGCTATGATAAAAGAAGCTCAAAGTGGTTATTTTCCTATTATTGCTTTGATTGGCCAATTGACTCATATTGAAAATGCTTATAATAAAGGGGTTGTAGGCCCCAAGAATACAGACAACTGGGCGATTGGTGTTGCCGTTCATTTACCTCTATTTGAAGGATTTTTAACAGAAAATAGAGTCAAAGAAGCGAAAGCCAAATTAAACAAATTGAAACAGCAACAAATCCTTTTAAAAGAAGGACTTGCGCTCCAAATCAAAGATACTTTTCTCCAGATCAACAGAGCCCAAACTCAGGTCATGGAAATGAAACAAGCACTTGAAAGTGCAGAGGAAAATTGTGATCTGAATATCCGAGCATACCAGCTTGATCTTGTAGAAACCAAGGAAGTGATTGATGCGCAGATATTTCTATCGCTTGTCAAAGCTCAATATATGAAAGGAGTGCATGATCATGCGTTTGAACGTGCCAGACTTGAATTTCTTATGGGTCAAACCATTCAACAACAATTGGAATAATCAAAAAACGATGAGTATTAGAACATACCCAATCCAAGTCATTTTTTTGTGGATATTTCTATCAGTTATTCCTTGTGCGGCTGAATTTTCTGAAAAATCGGATACATCTAAAAAAATCATAAATGTCGGATTTGACAGCTCTATTTTTGTCGGATTAGACGTTGAGTTGAAGGATATCAGGTCGGCTGTAGATCTATGGGCAGAAGAAGTCTATCTAAACCTCCCGACATATACTAAAGGAAAAACTATTTTTTATGATAGCCTAGAAAAACTGATCCAGGATTTTAATGATAAGAAGATATCACTGATGGCCTGTTCTGCTCTGAATTATTTAAAGATAGAATCACAGGTTAACGCTGAGTTAGCATATGTTTATGTTCGCAACGGCAAAATAAACACTCAATATCTGCTTCTCGTTTCATCCAATTCTAATTTTTCTAATATCAATGATCTCAATAGGAAGCAGCTTGTGTTAAAAGAAGGAGACGAGATTGGTAGTCTGTTTCTAAATACACTCCTTCTGTCTCAACACCATGTAGAAGCGAATGATTTTTTTTCATCTATTATCAATAAGAAAGATTATTCACAGTGTATTTTATCAGTGTTTTTTAATCAGGTAGATGCCTGCATTGCACCAGATACTGTATTTAATACGATGATCATGTTGAATCCTCAGGTTGGTAAGCGCTTAAAAATACTTTCAAGTTCACCTCCATTTATCAACGATATATCCGTATTCCAAAAAGAAGATGATCCGAAAATAAAAAAAGATATTGAACGATTTATTCTCGATGTAAAAAAATCAGCTTACGGTCAACAGATATTAATTTTATTTAAAATGGAGGAAGTGAGGCAATTCGTGCAGTCTGATCTGGATAATCTAAGGGAATTATTAAAAAGATATCATGATCTTAAGAAAAATGTATCCAAGAAATAAAGAATAAAGGTTAACTGAACAGGTCGAGAGACTACAGATTTTATGCTTATGAGAAAAAAAATTTTATTATTAGTGTCTTTTTTTTATATATCCATTGTAGCATTCTATTTCATTGAAACGGGTTTTGCTGATGAACCATCAAGACAAATGAGATTAGGATTTGATATCTCTATATTCAACGAAAACCCAAACACAACTATCGCTGAAAATCAAGCAGCAATGAGTATTTGGGTATCTGATATTGAGAAACGCACCAATATATTATCAACACAAAAGTATTATAAAGATATTGATTCAATTGTCATGGATTTAAAAAATAATAAGATTGATCTGGTTACAACCACTCCAATCAATTATCTTGAAATAGCTAAACAGGCAAACGTTGAAATCGCTTATGGCAATGAAAGAAAAGATATACGTTATCTACTGATGGTGAATCATAGCATAAACACTATAGCTGATCTTCAGCATAAAAAACTCTGTATTCGGAGTAATGATCAAATTGGTTTTTTGTTTATCAATCTCCTTCTACGAACGAATGGCTATAAAGAGTTGGACACCTTTTTTGATGCAGTCATAAAAAAATCCGATTTGTCAGAAGTCATTTTATCCGTATTTTTTTCAAAGGCTGATGCATGTGTAGCAACAGATACTGTTTATCAAACGATGACAGAACTTAATCCACAGGTCAGTAAACAAATCAAAGTAATTGACCAATCTGGTGCAACAATAAATATTGTTTCGTTTTTTAGAGCAGATTATCCTAAAGAACTGAAAGAAATAGTCAAACGAGAAATTTTTAATCTCAAAAATAATAATTATAGCAAACAAGTATTAACTCTTCTGAAAATTAAGGATATCTTACCGCTTAACGACTCAGATTTAGATAATATAAGAGACATGATGGAACGATACCAGAAATTTATATCTAAATAATCGTAAAACTTAAAAAACTCGAATGAACAATTTTAAAAAATATAAATATAAGAACATCTTTTTTCGTACCTTTATGTTGTCATTGCTAATTTCAACGGTTATTATTTTAATCTTTGCAGGCGCAACCATACCACGACAAAAAGAAAATTTATTGAGAAGTTTAGAAGCTCAGGCGAATACTATATGTTTATCCATTATGCAATCATGTGCTAACGCACTTATTCTTGAAGACTACAGCTTTATTGTGAAACATAATTTGGAGGTTGTTCAAAATTACGAGAATATTATGTATATTATTGTTTCTCGCAAAAATGGATTTACGCTGATTCAAACGAGATCAGGGTGGGAACAAAGACCTAATATTGATCCAATCTGGGTGATTCCATCTAAATCAAAAAAACGAGGAGATATTGTATTGAGTTCTCTCATTAATGTCCATGTATTTCATTATTCTATTCCCATTAAATACAGCATTGTTGAATGGGGAGATATTTATATTGGCTTATCAGTTGATCAATTTTATAAACAATTAAGTCAGATGTACATCATCATATTTTCATTAAGCCTGTTCTGTATTGGACTCGCAACATTTGCTTCTTACTTATTTGCGCGAAAAATGACTCGTCCCATCCTGTCATTGATCAACACCATTTCTCAGATTGGACAAGGTGAATTGTCTGCACGTGCAAGCATAACAACTGGAGATGAATTAGAAATACTTGCGGATGCATTTAATCAAATGACTGAAAAGCTAAATAAAACAACTGTTTCAAGAGATTTTCTTGATCAAATTCTTGAAAACATGACAGAATGCCTGATTGTAACTACAGAGAATGGAGTCATTCAATTAGTGAATAATGCATTATTGCGAATGCTTAACTATTGTGAAGAAGAGCTTGTTGGAAACAACATTAATATCCTTTTTTATGATACGAATCAGCCTTTTTTAATCAATTGGAATTCTGACCTTATTGCAAAAGGATATGGAAAACATATTGAAACCTCTTTGAAAACTCAAACCGGAGAGATCATCCCGGCTCTTTTTTCAAAAGGGGCAATTTATTTAGGGGATAGTATTTTAGGTATTGTATGCGTTGCTCTCAATATTCAAGAACGAAAAAAAGCTGAAGAGGCAATCCAATCGGCTTATCAGAAACTTCAGGAAACACAGTCTCAGTTGATACAAACAGCTAAACTGGCTTCAATTGGAGAATTAGCCGCAGGAGTAGCACATGAACTGAATCAGCCGCTAATGATCATACGTACCGGAGTTCAACTCATGATACGCTCAGCTAAGAAAAAAACGCTTCAAGTGGACCAACTCGAAAATCAATTCGAAAGCATTGAAAAAAATACTAAACGGATGATGAATATTATTAACCATTTAAGATCATTTTCACGTCAATCAGAAACCAGTTTTGTTGATGTGGACATCAATGAATTGGTTGATAATACGTTTCTGATGATCGGAGAGCAGTTACGCCTTCGAAATATTGAGGTTATCAAAGAGGTAAGCCCAACTATCCCGAAGATTAAAGGAAATCCCAATCAGCTTGAACAGGTTTTTTTAAATTTATTGGCAAATAGTAGAGATGCTATAGAAGAAAAAGGGAAATCAGTTCAGGGTAAAATAACTATAGTTCTACACTGTATTGAACCGTCAAATAATGGGGGAAAATGTATTGAAATCCTTTTTAAAGATAATGGCTCTGGTATTCCTCAAGACAAATTAGAAAAGATTTATGATCCTTTTTATACCACCAAAGAAGTTGGAAAAGGCACCGGACTTGGTCTTTCGATTAGTTTTGGAATTATTAAAGAGCATCATGGCGATATACAAGTCATCGAGACCAGTCCAGAAGGGACTACATTTAGCATCAAATTTCCTATTGCCATGTAGAATATTTTGAGAAATTACAAATCAAAAATCGAAAATCGAAAATCTGAAAATCTATATGTATCCCTGAATATTGGTTTTGTGTTTATAAACAATTAATAGAACAGTCAGGAGTATCCCTAAAGAGGGTACAAAATGATACTGATTCGCATTCAGCGAACCCCATGCTAATATGAGTATCATGACAAATGAAGCAAGAAACGGAATTTTTACAAGTGAGTATGCTATACACCATGATATACAGGCGATCAGCACAGTAATAGGTGTTACCATCACGCAAAAGCCTAAATAATTGGCAACACCTTTTCCACCTTGAAACCCATGAACGCATGGATACGAATTTCCAAGAATAAGTCCAAAACCAACCCATGCTATATGATTCGTTGGCAGGAAAGTAATAGCCAATAGACATACTCCAATTGCACGGCCCATGTCTAATAGTAAAATCAAACCCGCCCACATGATACCCGATTGGCGATACACATTCACAACACCCGCATTGCCACTAAACTGTTTTCTTGGATCTGTCTTCCCCATCAGTTTAAATAATAGAATGGAGAAATTAACAGAACCAAGAAGATATGCAATAAAACATAATATCAAGGTTTGAATCATTATTATCAATTAGACTCCATCTATACTTTTGCACTTTTTTGTAACCTATTGAAATGACTTATTTTAAAAATTTGTCGATCGTCATTCCGGCGAAAGCCGGAATCCAGTAAAATCAAGCATTTTGGACTTTGAGTTACGTCAAAAAGGCAAAAAATGCAAAAGTATAGACTCCATGTATGTATTATAATCCCCATACATCTGCCATGTCTGTTATTGATGGGTCTTCATAGCGTTCCATTGTTGCTATCCATTCAGGCATTTTATTCTTAATTGTTGATGTTAGATGCTTAATATCTTCTTCTGTGACCATTCCCTTTTCGTGAATAAATGTATAAAATTTTTTCAAACTTGCTGCATTACTTTTTATATGTGCCGGACTAGACCACATTGCCTTTTTGATAAACCAATAGCCCAGAAACATGTCAATATTATATATGCCGTCTTTTGCTTTAATTGCATCTTCGTATAGAAGAAATTCATTGATGTAAAAATCAATATTTGAAATATGATTTTTCGCTGTTTTTGATTTTATGCCGTGGTTTAAAAGATAGGTATAAAATTCATCAAGTAACTTATCATTTTCTTTTTTTATTCTTTTGCAGTCTTTTTCCCATTTTTCATAGTCAGTTGTCATCGTCTATCCTCAGTATAATTATTCATCAACAACAAATTCTATTGATTTCCAAAACCATTATATTCTCCACAATCAGGACATTGCCAAGTAATCCCATTGCAGGACATGCCCCAAAAATTGTCATGCATGCATATCTGACATATATGAAATCCACAACGGCAACGCCACGTAAACATAAATTCTTGATTACAACAGTGGCATAACCGATAAGATTTTTTAGATCTTTTGGAGACATCACCGTTGGATTTTATCATTTCATTCGTTTTCATGTGAATATGTATATGTAATGATTGGGCGAGTTTATCCCATATGCATCAAGCAAAGACAAAAACCAGTAAGAACGCTACCAATTCTGGATTCCGACTTTCGTCGGAATGACGTTCGGTCGGTCATGATAATAACGCTATAGGCAATCGTCATACCGGCGAAAGCCGGTATCCAGTAAATTCAATACGTTCTTAGCTTGATGCATATGGAGATTATCCCGCCCTGCTGTAGTTTAGCTTAAATATTCCAAAATAATGTTTAATATACGTCGGATAGGCTCTGCAGCTCCCCATAAAAGCTGATCCCCAACGGTAAATGCAGTTAAATATGTATCTCCAATAGTTAACTTACGGATTCTTCCCACAGGAATGTCTAATTTTCCGCTAACTGCTGCTGGAGTTAATCTGCGGAGTGTTTCTTCTTTAGTATTCGGAATAACCTGAACCCATTCATTGGATTCTGCTATCATCTGTTCAAGTTCATCCATCGGAATAGCTTGATTGAGTTTTATGGTTAAGCCTTGACTATGGCAACGCATTGCACCAACCCGAACACAAATCCCATCAATAGGAACCATGGGATCACTGCGTAAAATTTTATTGGTTTCAGCATATCCTTTCCATTCTTCTCGGGTTTGACCCTGTTCTACTAAACGGTCAATCCAAGGAATAATACTACCGGCAAGAGGTACACCAAATTGTTCAACTGGAAACTGATCATTTCTTATGGTTTCAGTGATCAGACGGTCTAATTCAAGAATCGCACTGTCTGGATTATTTAACATCGGTTTCGCAACTGTTCCAAGTTTTTCCATCTGCGAAATCAATTCTCTCATATTTTTTGCTCCAGCACCTGAAGCGGCCTGATAGGTCATCGTGGTCATCCATTCCACATAGCCTTTTTGGAACAACACACCAATGGCCATAAGCATTAAACTTACTGTACAATTGCCGCCGATATAATTTCTAATACCTGTAATAAGTCCATCTTCAATGACATTACGATTCACAGGGTCAAGAACAATAATGCTGTCGTCTTTCATTCGTAATGTAGATGCTGCATCAATCCAATAGCCGTCCCAACCTGTTTTTCGTAATTCAGGATATACACGACTCGTATAATCACCGCCCTGACAGGTAACGATAATCTCCATACGAGATAATTTTTCAATATCATACGCATCCTGCAATACCGGAATATCAAAACCAATAGTTGGCCCAGCCTGACCAACTTGAGTTGTGCTCATAAATAAAGGCTCAAACCAATCAGGCTTAAAATCACCTTCCTGCTGCATACGATTCATCAGAACAGAACCCACCATACCTCGCCAACCAATAAATGCTACGTTTACCATACTTAGATATCCTTTCTGTGTTTTTTTTATAAGTTTTCAGTTTTTACTTTTTAGTTACAGTTTATCTTTAATTTTTGTTCTTGCTCGTCATTTTAATCTTAATTCATAATTTGCTATTCCAGTTGCAGACTTAATAAACGGCAATTCCATTTATCATTTGGATTCTTTTGAATTCGTTCAACTACTGCTGTGGCGTGAACATTCATTTTTAAAAATGTCGCCCGGGATTCAATTCGGAATAGATTACTGGATAAAGTTAATATCTCTGGATCAATAGTCACATCACTGCATCCGGGTACATCTTTGTACCATGTGTTTTTAGTAAGGTCATTTACATAGTTGTCATCTGATTTTTCTAAACGATAATCCGCTATGTCCTGAGCTAAAAAAGCATACTCCATAGGTAACAATACACTGATGATCTGTGGTGATGCGGTGTTAATATTGATTTTCCCAGAAAATGTATATTTTCCAGATGATTCTACAGACATGCCATAAGGTGTGATGTAGTCTGCTAAATCAATTTGATCTTCTGGAAGATTACGCAAGACTTCACCAATATTTTTAATATAGTTCAGTTCATTAATATGCTTGATTGTACCATTTTTGCATGGATATGGTGGTTCTAATCCCTGATAATATAATGATTCTGCACCAGAAATATCTGTTACTAAATCATCATCTCCAAAATCTAACCAGTCCTTAATACAATTCAGAATTGCTGCAGGTTCAATATCTAAATCTTCGAGTTCATTACTTGCAAGAAGCATTTGTAAAAATCGATGCAGCATATTTCGTTGAGGGTCTTGAAAATTTTTTCCTTCAGGGAATTGAACAAGGGAGTTAATTTGAATTTTTGCGAGTTCATCTGATATTTTTAGTGTGATGGCTCCATCGTCAAAACTTAGACTTTCAACTAATGTTGCTAATTCTTCTGGATTTGCCCAGTCTTCCTGAACTGAATCGACAGTGGGTTCGTCTTTGTCTTTTAGTAACAGCAGCATCGCGGCATTCACTCCCGATATAGCCATTTGGGATAACATAAACCGATTTCGAGCAAGCGATGTCGAAATAATTTTAGATCGCATTTTACGATTCATTTCTAAAACTACAGCAAAAAGAATAGCGACTACAGAGATCGTTATCAATAATGCAACACCTCTGTTATTTTTGAGGATCATGTTGTACTCAAGCCTTTTCCATAAGAATGATGGGTTTGAAACTTTTTAAAATCGACTCAATACATGAATTTAAAAATTAACATAAGAATGCCGATTTTTCAATTGTTTTTTGCCATACTGAGTACACGAAACAGTCAATATGAATAGAGTTTTTTTTATAGGATTGAAGGAGATTGATGTTGCCTTTCAGAATCAACGGCTTTATTTATATAAGGTTCATTACCAAAAAAAACGAGTCTTTCATACTTCCGAAGAAAAGAGGATAAGTGAATCAAACCGCATTTGTTACAGGAGCAGGTGGGTTTATAGGCAGCCACATCGTTGAAACGTTATTGAACATGGGCTGGTCTGTAAAGGCTTTAGTGCATTATAATAGTCGATCGCAAGCAGGGTGGCTTACACCTTATATTAATACCCATAAAGGAATAGAAATTGTCTGGGGAGATATTTGTGATGCATATCAACTATTGAACTTGATTAAGGGATGTGATGCGGTATTTCATCTCGCAGCATTAATAGGAATACCCTATTCCTATCAAGCGATAGAATCGTATATCAATACCAATGTAGTGGGAACACTGAATGTATTAAAAGCATCATTACACCATAAAATTAGTCGATTTATTCATACATCAACCAGTGAAGTTTATGGAACTGCTCAATATCAACCTATTGACGAACATCATCCATTACAAGCTCAATCACCGTATGCAGCTTCAAAAATTGCAGCAGATAAATTGGTTGAAAGTTTTCACTTTGCTTTTAATTTGCCAACCGTTACGATAAGACCATTCAATACTTACGGTCCAAGACAGTCTGCGAGAGCCGTAATTCCAAGTATTATTATTCAAGCTCTGCATAGCAAAATGATTCACTTGGGTGCATTAGATCCGATTCGAGATTTCACTTTTATTACTGACACAGTCAATGGATTTATTGCTGCTTTAAATGCAGATGATCATGTTATTGGCCAAACAATTCAATTAGGTACAGGAGTCGCTCTTTCCATTGATGAGCTTTGTTCGATAATTTTTGAGTTGCTCGGTGACCAATTTCAAATTGTTACAGATCCAACGCGGATTCGTCCTGAAAAAAGCGAAGTCAAGGCATTAATAAGCAATAATAATCGCGCCATAACTCTTTTGAACTGGAGTCCTCATGTCAGTCTTAAGCAAGGGTTATCTGAAACCATAGAATGGATAAAACAGCATAACAATCTGTATCATTCAAATTTTTATCATCAATAAAAAAAAGGAAGCAACCATAACTGGTTAACTTCCTTTTTTTATCAATGCCGGAGGAGAGACTTGAACTCTCATGAGCGCGAGGCCCGGAGGATTTTGAGTCCTCTGCGTCTACCAGTTCCACCACTCCGGCTTAAAAATTTTTTATAAAACACTCCATAAAACAACTTATTTTACTTGTCAAGAATATCCATAACTTGTTTGAAAGAAATTTTCCCTTCGCGAATCATTCGAGGAGGGTCTTGAGTTACATCAACAATAGTTGACCCTGCTCCAGAGGCAAGTATTCCTGCATCAAGAATGAGGGATACTTTTTTCTTAATTTTCGCATCTAAATATTCAATATTGGAACACCCTTCTTTACCGGATATATTGGCACTTGTTGCAGTAATCGGCATATTCAGTGTATTGACCAACAATTGCGCAATTGGATGAACTGGAATTCGAACTCCAATTGTTTTTGTTCCAGCAGTTAAATTTTCTGGAAGGTGAGGTTTTGCTTTAAAAATAAGGGTAACAGAGCCGGGCCAGAAATGTTCCATAATGCGCAATGCACTTGTTGGAATTGAGTCCACAATCTTAGCTAATTGATTTATATCATTAACCAAAATCAGTAATGGCTTATCAATGGGTCTTTCCTTTATTTCAAATACTTTTTGTACCGATTCATGACTAAGCGCTGAAGCGCCTAATCCGTAAAGTGATGTTGTAGGAAAAACAATAACCTCGCCTTGTTGAATAACATCTACTGCTTTTTTGATGAGTTCTATATCGGGATAGCTGTTCGTAATTCTAATGCCTGACATAATTTTTTCTTTTCTCTCTTTCTTCTTTCTTGTTTTAAAATGGATTATGAATTATTTATACAGATATTCAGATAAATAATTGCGGCGAATAATTATTCCCCCTAAGTACACGAAACGGTAAATTCGCATCAATTTGTAGGGGCAGGTTTTAAACCTGCCCCTACGTTACACGATTACCCTACTCGATGCGTATTTAGCGTTTCATGTACTAAGGCACATGGTTACAACTTGATGTTTTTTTAGACTCCCCAATTAAAGAATGGACAGCAATTATGTATTTATATCAAAAGAATAACTCTTTTTTTGCTCAAGTTCAAGATGGACTTGAAGAGCTGGGCAAACAGGAATTGTCAAAACTCGGTGCAACGAACATATCTACGGTTTATAGAGGCATGTATTTTACGGCAGATATGTCAACATTATTCCATATCAATTACCATGCCCGTATCATCACTCGAATTCTTGCCCCTTTACTTCAGTTTACCTGTCATGACCCAGATGTTTTGTATAAAAAAGCGAAAACTATTGAATGGCAGGATTTTTTTAGTCATCATCATACCTTCTGTGTATTTGCCAATGTATCAAATAGCAAAATCAATCATTCACAATATGCTGCCTTACGGGTGAAAGACGCGATCGCAGATTATTTTAGAGAAAAATGTAATGCAAGACCCAGTGTTGATAGGCATTCACCAGATGTTTATATCAGTCTTTACATTGAAAATAACAAAGCCATATTGAGTTTAGATATGTCGGCTGGTTCACTTCATCGTCGGGGATATCGGCAGTTATCTGGTGATGCACCCATGCAGGAAAATATTGCTGCTGCGATAATTGAACAGATTGAGTGGGATGGATCGGTCCCGTTGTATGATCCGATGTGTGGTTCAGGTACGTTGCTTGCCGAAGCATTGATGTATTATTGTTCGATTCCGGCAGGCAAACTGAGAAAGCACTATGGGTTTGAAGTATTGCCTGAGTTTGATGCTCAAGTATGGGAAGAGATAAAACTTAAGGCCGATAAACAGATTCGACCATTACCCAAAGGCTTAATTTTAGGAAGTGATATATCAAGAGATGCCATATCTATGACCCAAAAGAATTTAACCTGTTTACCTTATGGTGACATGATCACTGTATCTGTCATGGATTTTCAAAAAATTCATGAAATCACAAATCAACTAATTGTATGCAATCCACCTTATGGAATTCGATTACGAAACAATCAGGATTTGGGTGATTTTTATAAAGCATTGGGTGATTTTTTAAAACAGCGGTGTAAAGGTTCTATAGCCTATATATACGTGGGTAACCGTGAGATGATTAAACATGTTGGTCTGAAATCATCTTTTAAAATACCTTTAAAAAATGGCGGGTTGGACGGTCGCTTAGTCAAATATGAATTGTATTAATTCGGCACAAAGACACAGATGCACAAAGTTACTTTGATCTAAAAGTAAGAGAAAAGGGGGGATATATGGAAACGAGTAAGAACTATAAAACCGGTTGCGTGTTGTGTTCGCAAAATTGCGGCATTGAGATTGAAGTGAACAATAATCGCATTGTCAGGGTCATGCCAGATAAGAAAAACCCTCGAAGCAAAGGCTATATTTGCCGTAAAGGACTCAATGTAGCTAATTATCAGCATCATAAAGACCGATTGAAATATCCACTCAAAAAAACAGAACATGGGTTTTCTCAAGTATCTTGGGATCAAGCGATTTCAGAAATCGCAGATCGATTACGCTCTATTGTTGATCAATATGGTCCGCGTACTTATGCATATATGGGAGGCGGAGGGCAGGGATGTCATTTTGAAGGTTTTTTTGGATCCATATTTATGCGGCAGATAGGCTCCCGATATCATTATAACGCATTAGCTCAGGAATTAACGGGATATTTTTGGGTTGCAGGCAGAATGATGGGCGCTCAAAACCGATTTCCAATAGCAGATGAAGCTCATGCCGATATGATTTTATCTATTGGCTGGAATGGTATGGAAAGCCATCAAATGCCAAGAGCACCTTTAATATTAAAAGAATTTTCCCAAAATCCAAATAAAATTCTAGCGGTTATTGATCCGCGTATGTCTGAAACCGCCCGCATTGCCAATATCCATCTCCCAATACGTCCCTGCACAGATGCATTATTCACCAAGGCAATCATTGCGATTATTCTTCAACAGGGATGGGAAAAACGGTCGTATCTTAAAGATCATATTTCTGGTTTTGAAAAAATATCCGCCATGTTTAAACATGTGGATGTCAGACAGGCGCTTGAGGTTTGTCAGTTACAAGAAGATCAGGTTATGGAATTATGCAGGCTGTTATCTACTCGAAACTGGTGTTTACATGCAGACCTTGGAACACTTATGAACAGGCACAGTACAGCAACTTCATATTTACAAATGGTTTTACTGGCGATTTGTGGACGACTTTGTGTTCCGGGCGGTAATATTATCCCGGGGTCTCTTGTGCCTTTAGGATTACATACAGATGAACGAGACCCGAATGCATGGCGAACCATAGCTAC
The DNA here is from genome assembly GCA_002753105.1 of Deltaproteobacteria bacterium YD0425bin50. Taxonomy (GTDB): domain Bacteria; phylum Desulfobacterota; class Desulfobacteria; order Desulfobacterales; family YD0425bin50; genus YD0425bin50. Next base: position 43,323 of record PDZT01000009.1, read on the forward strand.
TGGATTCCCAGCTATCAGTGGAGTGTTTCCACCGAATGTTATGCCCGAAGAAATTATGAGTGATCATCCTGAAAGATTAAGAGCTGTCATTGTATGCGGAAGTAATCCATTACGTTCTTATGCGGATACGACAGCCTATGAAACTGCATTTAAACGGCTTGATTTGCTGGTAACTATTGAACTTGCAATGACCGAAACCGCTGTATTGTCAGATTATGTCCTACCTGCACGTTCTGCTTATGAATCATGGGACGGCGCTTTTTTTGCGTGGACTTTTCCAGAAATTTATTTTCAGATGCGTCGCCCGATAATTGAACCCGAAGGTGAGCCGCTGGAATGTGGTGACATTTTTACTCGTTTAGCAGATGCTATGGGGTTTATACCTCAACTGCCTCAAAGCCTGTATTTAACTTCGCAAAAAGACCACCTGTCATTTTCTATAGAATTAGCTGAATTCTTTAAATTAAATCCAACTGCAATGCATTCTCTGCCTTTTATTCTTGCCAAAACATTAGGGAACCACTTGAAATCTGCACATCTATCTTTTTTATGGGGATTACTTCAGTCTTTGTTTTATCAGTTTCATGATTCATCCAATACAATTCTTGATATTGATGCTATCTTTTTAAAAATGAGTGATGGTACTGGGTTGATTCCAGATGTTCCGGAAACCATGTCCAATGCAAAAAAGAAAGGTATCATTTCATTAATTAAAGAGATGTGTGCATATGCATTTACTGAACCTCACGATTTACTCGCAATTCCTTATTTAATGACTAAAATATATGGTTTTGAACGAGTTGTGCCGTATGCGTTAGGACTTTGGGCGCTTCCTAAATTCGATGTAAGTTCATTTTTTTTCAATGTGAATCGGGGAGAATATAATTTTAAAAAAGCCTTACAGGTGTTGGGAACACCGACGTATTTAAAACATATGATTCAGCATGTCGTTGACAAGAAGAATATTTTACCATTGATGGCTTTAAATCCATTATCAGTTATTGCAGAGATGTTGTTTGAAGCCATTTGTGATCATCCTGAGGGGCTGATTTTGGGAGAAGTTGATATGCAAAATAACATGAAAGAGCTAAGAACCAAAAATAGTCGAATTGACCTTTGTATTCCAGAATTGATTGACTGGGTTCAAATGATTACACCTGAATCCGAAACCAATGCGCTTACTATTGATCCAAATTATCCGTTGATACTCATGGCTGGACGACACATAAAGACCAATGCGAATACGTTAATGCGAAATCCTGAATGGAATAAAGAATTGCGGGCATGTACGTTAGCAATGCATCCCAATGATGCAGCAGCCTTGAATCTAACTGATGGTCAACAGGTTAAGGTTATTACAGAGGCGGGAGAAGAAAAAATAGAACTTGAAATTACCAATGCTACGCGAGAAGGCCAAGTTATTATTCCTCATGGATTTGGTTTGCATTATGATGGAAAAAAATATGGTGCGAATGTGAATCGTTTAACCAAAAATACTCATCGTGATCCATTAGCCGCCACCCCTTTACACAGATATGTACCTTGTAGGGTTGAAGCACAATAATTTGGAATTAGAATAGTAAATACTC
>PDZT01000114.1 GCA_002753105.1 Deltaproteobacteria bacterium YD0425bin50
TTTTCCCTCCTTATTGTCAAATTATTAGTATTGACAGAGGGTTAGCATTATTAGAAGCTGGAGAAATTACTCATTGTGCATCAATTGTTAAGATATGAACCGTGCGAATACTATCCATAGACAAGCCAAAATAATGATTCGCTTTTTTACAAATACGATCCCCTTCAGCATCCCGAAGATCCGGTTTTAATGTTATTTCTAAACGATACGGCATATGAATAAAATTCTTTCTTTTAAGGATGTGCAGAATGACAGGAAAAACGGTAAACTAAAATTTTACTAGCGATTCTGGCGGCTGTATATTCGGATACTTGGGTATGGGGTATCTTACATAACTCATTTATGTCTGATGCAACAATTCGTTTGTACTGACTCACAGATTTGATAAGATTAATCAACTGTCTATAGGTCAATCCACCGGGTTCAGGAGTTCCTGTTCCCGGAATAACACTTGGATCAAGGCCGTCTAAATCGACTGTTAAATAGACATTGTTACTAAGTTGATTAATAATGGTGTCGATCCATTGATCATTGTCTAAGTCATGAGCAAATATGGGATACATCTGGTTTTGACGTAAAAATTGAAATTCTTCTTGCGTAATAGACCTAATGCCGACCTGAGTAATAGGCAAGTCAACATCTTCTATAATTCTTCGCATGACACACGCATGATTATAAGGACTGCCATTCCACTGATTTCTTAAATCCAAATGAGCATCGATTTGTAATACAGATAGATTTGTATACACTTGTGAAGCCGCTTTCACAAGTCCATACGTAATGGAATGATCTCCGCCTAATGCAAGCATGAATTGAGTTAAGTTTAGTAATTCACATGCACGGTTATATATCTCATCCATTGCTTGAGGAGGAGGTTGGTTTGGATAAAAAAGAGGGAGTGTAAAAAATTTTAATGATCCAATGTTAAACAGCGTTTCTTCATCAATAAATTCAAGCTGTTCTGATGCCGTCAGGATATGAATTGGACCATCTTGACTGCCTTTTCCGTAAGATGGTGCATATTCATAGCATATTGGCAAAACAATAACATCAGCATTATCAATGCTATCTATTTGATATTCTGGTTCTCCAAAAATTAATTTTTTATCAGTCATGCGTATTTGGTGATTACTTTACAAATAAGGCAGCCGCTAATACTGTAGTCCATAGATTACCCTCTGCACCTAAAGCCGCTTGACTTGTATGTTGAGATTCTACGATTTTACCTGACATTCGATACACTTCGCGGCGTTCATCATAATCTTTATCCGGGTCAAATTCAATACCCAGTGTGTTGGCTAACATAGACGCAGCTAAGTCTTCGGCATATTCGCCTGCCTGTTCCTCGGTTTCTCCAAAACCATGATGTTCAGAAAGATAACCATATCGGCCTCGTTCTGAAGGAAGAGCTAAACCGATGCTAGCGACAATTCTTCTTCCGGGTTCCTGACTTTGCTCTCTAGCCATAACACAATGAGTAATTTCTCCAGCTTCTAATAATGCTAACCCTCTGTCAATACTAATAATTTGACAATAAGGAGGGAAAATAGAAGATACTGTAACTAGGTTTAAATGAGCAATCCGTGCATCACGTAATGCATTTTCAAATGAGGAAAGCTTTTCTCTTGCTACACCTACACCTTTTGTAAAAAACATATATCGAGGTACATACATATTCTCTTCCCTCCTAAAAAATAAATCATTAACACAACTTTTAGGGTTCCATAACTAATTATTATGAATTGGTAATCCTACAGGCTCGTTTTAAATTTAAGCTTTTCTAAGTTTTCGAAATAGCTTTGTCAATAAAAAATCAATTAATTATTAAAAGTTGAAGATATCCATTGCCATAATTTTTGTAACCCATAAAATATTTTATTGACTTCTATTTATCGGCTACGTTATAGGATTCAGCTTACAAATAATTTTTAGAGAATAGATAATGATTGCTTACATGAAATGAAAAAATCGTCTATTTATCAGTTAAAAGAATTAGCCTATTTTAGCAGTATTGGGTTATCTTTTGTAATTTCAATATTTTTAGGGTTGTTTTTCGGCCGATATTTAGATAATGTTTTTAATACGCATCCATGGTTAATGTTCTTGTTTTTGATGTTAGGAATTGCCGCTGGATTTCGGAATATTTTTTTAGCTATTAAGAAAACGAGTTGAATGTCATGCAATTAAGTATTAATTATAAAATGAACGAGATGGATATTCAACAACGGATGCTAGTGTTCATTAACACAGCCAATTGGATTTTATTCTTAGCGACAGCTATATTCAGCATGCTTTATTTAAGTTTAGATTATACACTTGGAGTTATTATCGGGGGATTTATTGTTACCATTAATTTTCACTTGCTTGCCCGTACACTCCGACATGCGTTAAACCCCAATGAATTAAAATCACCAAATACAATTATTGCGAAATATTATATCCGTTTTTCAATCACAGGAGTGATTCTTTTTTTTCTTATTTCAAGGCATATTGTACATCCATTAGGATTAATAGTCGGTCTATCTATCGTGGTCTTAAGTATTGTATTGGCAACAATTTATGCAATAACCCAACATATACAACAAAAGGAGGCTGTATAAGGTGGAACATCCCTATTTATTTCTCGTTAAATTATCAGAAGCAATTGGTATGGGCCATTTTGCCCATGTATATCCCCATGTGCTCTACTCGTGGTTTGTAATGGCATTGCTTATTGGATCAGGCTATATAGCAACAAAGCATATTTCACTTATTCCATCAAAAGCACAAAATTTTTTTGAAATGATTATTTCAGGAATGGAAGAATTTATGGTAGAAATTACAGGCGAAGAAGGCCGATGGCTTTTCCCATTAGTAGCCACCATTTTTCTGTATATTTTTTCCTGTAATTTGATCGGATTGATTCCCGGTTTTTTCCCGCCAACTGCAAGCTTAAATACAACATTATCCTGTGCATTGGTGGTGGTTATCTTCACACACATCATTGGAATCAAATATCATGGCGCTAAATATATTAAACATTTTTTAGGGCCTGTTTGGTGGATGATTCCCATTATTTTCCCAATTGAAATCATTGGGCATTTCGCTCGAATTTTATCTCTAACGTTCCGTCTTTTTGGAAATATGATGGGCCATGAACTGGTACTTGGCATTTTGTTTATGCTTGCCGGGTTGTTTTTTGCGCCATTACCCATTATGATTTTGGGAATTTTTGTTGCCCTTGTTCAAGCATTTGTGTTTTTCTTGTTGTCCATTATGTATTTTAGCGGAGCAATGGAACACGCTCATTAATTACTTAATTAACCTATTTTGGGATAGGAAGAAGCCCTTATCTTAATACATTTAATTTTCAATTGAAAGGAGTTAGAAAGATGGAAGGTCAAGCATTACAATTTTTTATTGCATGCGTAACTGCAGCAGGTTTTGGGATTGCCATTTCTGCTTTTGGTTGCGGTATCGGTCAAGGTCTTGGATTAAAAGCCGCTGTTGAAGGAATTGCAAGAAATCCGGAATCCTCTGGTAAAGTAACAGTTACCATGTTAATCGGTCTTGCAATGATTGAATCACTCTGTATTTACGCTCTGGTTATTGCGTTAATTCTCATTTATGCGCATCCACAAGCCAGTGTTATTGCAGGGTTGTTAGGCGCTGCTCATTAATTTAAAATTAGCTTAATCAATAAAAAGGCTGCTTAATATGAAGCAATTGGGTTTCATGAGCAGCCTTTTTTATTTAAAAATGAAACTACAATTTACATATCAATTTATAACATTTGAATGACGCAAACTATGTATAAACATAGCAATCTTACAGAAGAAATTTCAGAGACAGATGAAGAAATATTTAAAAAGATTACTTCAACGGTTTTGTCTGATGACCAAATTCAAAAAATTATTCAGCCAGAACTTATCGTTCCCAATGTCCAGTCTGTTTTAGCGATTCATTGGCATCCTGAATACATACCGATGGAATTGATTCAAAAAAGAATTGAAACCATGTTTCCACATAAAACAAATGAATTGATTATCCCTACGCAGCACAATGTGTTGATGGAATATGGGAAATATTCAGGTGTTGAAGTGGATTGTTATTCTCATGGATTTGATCAAAAAGTCCAGTTGTTGCTCCATTTTGAAACTTCAAAAATTAAAGATGCTGTCGTATTAAAAAATATGTTACAACATACCTTTAAATATCGGTCTTCTCAATTATTTGATTATATTTATACAATTACAAAACCCATTGAACATCGTATTCAGCAAGCAGTAAGTGAAACTGCTGTTGACCAAGATATCATTCACTTTGTTCGTATTTATGTAAAAAAAATTGAAACTCTAGTAAATAACCATGCAGATCACTTGCCAGATGAAATGATCAAAAATAAACTGATTCGAAATTTTTTTAATGAACTACAGCCAATTTACGGAGAAGCTTATATTCGTCGGTGTCAGTCTTTTTTAAATTCAGTAAAAAAAATTGTTAAACAGAATTTCTCTTTACAATATTTTTATAGAACAACTGAAATTATTGAAGAAACACGCTCATTAGGTGGGTGTATTGTTGTTCCACATCCAGAACAGTTCTGGCCAATTTTGCTTGCTGATTACGATATTGATGGCTATGAAGTATGGAATCCGCAATCACAGCGTTATACACGGTTTATTATCTCAGTACTTCACAGAACCAATCGCTATATCCGAAAAAGCAACCATAAAATTCTTGTCTTTATGGGGGATGATACTCATATGGGAGAAAAAATACTGATTGCAACAGAAGAAAATAAAGAAAAAATGAATCGTGAAATTGGCGTTCAAGCATGGAATGATATGTTGATCCAAAAAGAATTAAGTATTGGTAATATAACGGTTGATAATGTGATTGAAGAATACAAACATCGGCTGTCGGCCGCATAAAGGAGTCAGTGATGCCTGAACATGTTCAATTTGACTATGATTCATATCAAGATGTGGATACGATTAAAGATATTCTTACATCATTAATTGAGGGATTCAAAAAAAGGCAGATCGTCCTTAAATCTGATAATAATGAAATAACGCTTCATCCTCAACAATTGCTGCAACTGTCTATCCGTGCCAAAAAAAGTGACGATAAAAGTAAAATAAGCATTAAAATTGAATGGAAAGATACTCAAAAAGAAATGAGTCAAAAAACGATTAGCATTATTACATAGATAATACGAATGAAAGCCATTATTGATAATTTTAAATTTTTATTAATTGAAGTTGAAGATCAAGTAAACTTGACGTTTAAACTCCTGAATGAATTCGATGTAGCACTGTTTGAACAAATTGCTGCAAAAGACGACTACATCGATAATTTAAAAACAATTATTGAAAATAGTTGTTTCTCACGAATCCATGATAAAGAACCGATTAAGCCTAAAATGATTGATATGATCCATTCTATCCATGTGATTTGTGTAAACTTGGAACGAATTGCGGATTATTGCGTAAATGTCGCTAGACAAACCGATTATTTAACCCATTATTCCTTTATTCAAAAATATAACTACAAGGAAATGTTTGAAGAAATTCAAAAAAATTTATCGGCTATTATCCCTGTGTTTAATAAGTCTGATATGGCAGGCGCACTTGATATTTGCCGAGCTGAATTCAATATTGATATCCAGTATAAAGAAACCTTCAATCGAATTATGGAAGAAATTAGGTCAGGCTCAAATATTGAAAATCTGATCACAACGATTTTTATTTTTAGGTATTTAGAACGGATTGGTGATTCATTATTAAATATCGGTGAAGCCCTGCTTTTTGCAATAACCGGTGATCGAATCAAAATTAGACAATTTGAAGCATTGCAGAACACCTTGACTTCTTCTGGAATGGATGCGGATTTAGAAGAAGTGGATTTGAATTCGATTTTAGGCTCTCGCTCTGGCTGTCATTTAAGCCGAATTGATAATAAACGATCCTCGGATTACAAATCCCAAAGCATTTTTAAAGAAGGTGATATTGATAAAATTAAAAAAGAAAAAGAAAATATTCTAAAATGGGAAAGCATCTATCCAGACTTGCCGCCCAGAATATTTGGGTATAATGAAAAGAATCATAAAGCATCTCTGCTTGTCGAATTTCTTTCTGGTTCAACTATCGAAGAACTCATTTTAACGGCAGATCAGGCGTTGCTTTCATCCGCACTTTCTGAATTAGAAGCAGTTATTTTTACTGTTTGGAAACAAACTGAAAAATCAAATTCTAAACGTTCAGATTATATGAATCAACTTATAACTCGTATCAATTCCATTCTACAGGTTCATCCAAATTTTAATCGTACTCCAATTCAACTCAATTCCTATTCAATTATGTCGTCTGAAGAACTCATCAAAACCTGTGCGCGTATTGAAAAAGACATTCATTGCCCATTTACTGTATTTATTCATGGTGATTTTAATTTAAACAACATTGTATATAATGCGACAACAAATACAATCAATTATATTGATTTTTACCGTTCAAAAGATGCAGATTATATTCAGGATGTATCAGTGTTTCTTATCTCCAATTTTCGGTTACCCGTATTTAAGAATAAAATAAGAGATCGATTAAATTATATTATTTCTCGTTTTTATCATTTTTTTAAAACATTTGCCAAAGAGAAAAAAGACGATACGTTTGAGATTAGAATGGCTTTAGCACTTGCACGTTCCTTGTACACCTCATCACGATTTGAAATGAATTACATGTTTGCAAAAGAAATGTATCTACGATCTCATTATTTGCTGGAAAAGGTATCCTCGTTTAAAACAAAAGACCCAAAAACATTTCATCTCCCAACAGATATTTTATATTATTAGAAATCAGGCTTGGTATTCCTATAGAGAAATGATTCTATTCGTTTTTACTGCGATTTGTCTGGTCAAGCAATAAGTTCACATTTTCCATGATGCGTTTAAGCTCATCTGGCGCATCTTTAGGTTGACATCTCCTTCGGAATTCTCCTTGTCTCACTGACATTAATACTTGGTAAAGTTCTGAAATGGGTATAATAATATGGTATCTAAATCGTTCAAATACAATCATACTCAGCATAAAATTAAAAAAACCAAAGAAAACAGCAACCCATGCCCCTGCAGTAAAAAAACGTTTTGCTCGATTATCTGCCTTTGCCATTGCATCCCGGTTTATGTCACTCAGAGAAGTTAACGCTGTGAGTATAATTTTCATGTCTTTTTCATGACAATTTATTGCTCGAATACCATGCCTTTCAATTATGGCAATGACACTAATTTCACGATCATCAGTAATGTTATCCTTAGCTTTTTGGAGAGCTTTATTAAACGTAGTTTCAATATCTGGTAATAGTGTACTGTGGGTAGTTGCAAGTGCAAGGCTCGCTAACATTTCTTCGACTGCTTCAAGAGAACATACATTTTCCTTTAAAATTTGCTCTATTGCGGGAGTCATTTTTAAAAAGAACCCAATTCCGCATAATGAAAAAACAATATTAAATCCAATCAAAATGGTAAAGCCAAATTGAATAATACCTTTTAAATTCATACAGCTATTCTCTCAAGTAGTTTCTTGACACTGTCCATTTTAGATACCACAACAACAATATCTTTTTCTTTAAGAACTTCATTTGGCTGAGGTGTCTGGATACCGGATTCACCTTCTGTGCGCACTGCCACAACCGTAATACCAAAACGCTTTGGTAATTTTAATTCCAACAATGTCTTACCAACAAACGAAGATGGAACCTGCATTTCTGTTAATACAAGGTCTTTACCAAGTCTAAGTTCTCCCATTAATCCTTCATAAACAACACGATTGGCAAAACGTTCACCAAAATCGCGCTCGGGATTCACCACTTCATGCGCTCCAACCAAGTAAAGAATCCGTTCATGCAACGCATCATTTGCTCGTCCAATAATGCGTTTCGCACCCATTTGTCTTAAAAGCGCAGTACAAATAATCGAGGCCTCTCTTGAATCATCTCCGATAGCAACAATACAGATATCGCGTCGTTCTGGAGCTATTTGCGCTAATGCAGCTTCATCTGTTGCATTGAAACATAGGGCTTCTGTAACGAATTCAGATGCAATGCGAACAAGTTCATTTTTTCTATCAATTGCTAATATTTCAACACCTCTTTCACTTAATGAACGCGTAAGGGACATGCCAAATTGTCCCAATCCTATAATCATTACTTGCTTTTTCATTATAAAAACCTCGTAATATTAGCCTACATCAACAATTTCTTCAGGAAATGTCCATAACCGTTTTTGTTCTTGATAAGACAGAAATAAAAAAAATGTTAGAGGGCCTACTCTGCCGACAAACATACAAAACATAATAATGAATTTTCCAACAGCATCTAATTTTAGTGTACCACCAATAGACAGTCCAACAGTGCCGAGTGCAGAAATAACTTCAAAAATTGCAACCACTGCTGGCATGTTTTGGGTGAGTAGAATTGCCATAGTACCGGTGAATACGATGAGAAGACCGACCAAACATACTGCAATTGCTTTATAAACTGTTTTATGAGAAATCGAACGGTTAAATGCTGTTACATTCCAAGTCCCATTGACAGCACTTCGAATTGCCAACACCAATACAGCAAACGTTGTTGTTTTAATACCACCAGCAGTACTTCCGGGACTACCACCAATAAACATAAGTGCCATAATTAATAATAATGTCGTAGGTCTTAGAAGCTCTATGTTGAGAGAATTAAACCCCGCTGTTCGCGTTGTTACAGACTGAAACCAAGCATTACTAAGCTTATCTACAAAATTAAAATGAGATAAGGTATTCGTCCATTCAAAAAGAAAAAAAGATACAGCACCGCCAACAAGAAGACATAGTGTCATCAACAAAGCCAATTTATAGTGAACAGCTATATGCCTATGCCGAAAAAAATTCGGCAAACTAACAATAAGTAATGGAGATAAGCCACCACAGATAATTAACAATGAAATGGTAATCAGAATACCTGCATTTGTATTATAAGTAATGAGATTATCCGATTGTAGCGCAAATCCTGCATTACAATAGGCTGATATTGATGTAAAAATACCTTTCCACAGTGCCCCCCTAAACGTATCTCCACAATTCATAAAAAGCGATGTTAAGGTCAGTGTCCCTAATAATTCAATACTAAACGTGACATACAAAATAATCTTTAAAACATCAATTAATTCCCCTCGATCTGAAACACTTAGCATTCCAGCCATAGTTCGTTCAAACTTAAGGCTCATTCTTTTGCCAAATGCTGCCATTGCTGCTGTAGAAAAGGTCATGATCCCAAGACCTCCCAGTTGAATCAATAACATAATACATACTTGTCCAAAAAAACTAAAATCTTTCGGTGTATCCAGTACAACCAAACCCGTTACACAAACAGCGCTTACTGATGTAAATGCAGCATTAATCCATGAAACACGGGCGCTTTCATCTCCAGAACTATTGGGTAACGTTAAAAGAGCCGTACCCATAAGGATCAAACATAAAAACGTAACGACTAATAAACGTGATGAATTAAACAATAAGGGTTGTAATCCAAATGCGGTTTCGATTTTTGATGTTTGTGGATCAAAACGAACAAAACCTAAACCTATCAGCGGAATCACTAAAAGACAAAGAATGCTTTCTATCGAACAACATAAACATATTCCCCAACATACAATTCCCAATATAAACAATAGACCTATAAAGATGACTTTGACTCTATTTTTAAATTTAAAGATAAGCCATGACACAAGGAAAAAAGAAGTGATAAGTATTGAGGCTACACAAGCAAGGTATAAAGGGAATTCCACATATTCTATCTTTGCTATGACCCAAGTACATGTAGCAAGAGACATAAAACTGGATAACTTTACCCTCTTCACAAACCAATCATTGATCGTGAGTTCAGATGAGTTGAACAACTCCCGAATAGTTTTATTATTAGAAAACCTCCATAATTTGATCAGAATAAATCCGATCAAAATAAGGCAAATAAAACAAACAAATGGGGACTCACTTAAGGCTTTTAAAACCGATACCAACCATATTAGAAATCCACAAAGAGCTGGCCATCTTGCCAAATTCGGACGATAGCCTAAAAGGAAGCCGCCCACTGAAATCAATACACAAGCCATATACATTTGATATAAAAATAAATGCATCGGCAAAAAAGAACCATGCTGCACAAATAACAAAAATCCAACAATTAACGTAACTGGACCAAGTGAAGCGATTAAACTGTTGTATCTTGCCAAAGAAACCATCTACTTTTCCTAATCTTATTGGCAAGGTAGTCAGACCGTCTCGGTCTGATAATATTAACCAGACCGGGACGCTCTATTTACCTTCTTAATGTCTGAAACAAAGATTAATGCTAACTCATCAAGGTTCCCTTGATATTAAAACGGAGGATCTTCCATAAGTGAATAATTGGGTTCTTGAATTGGATTAGAAATGAATTGGGATTCGGCAGTTGTCGTTTCTTTTGTGCCTAACATCACCATATTTTCTGCTTCAATTTCAATTTGATATTTTGTTACTCCATCTTTTTCCCATTTGCGATTTCGGATTTTACCTTCAATATAGACTTGTTTGCCTTTCTTGAGATATTCATTACATATTTCGGCTAATTTTCTATAGGCAACAATTCGGTGCCACTCTGTTTTTCTTTTTTTTTCTCCAGTATCCTTATCTTTCCATTCATCTGAAGTCGCTAAACTAAAAGAAGACACTGCCGTTCCATCCTGAAAATATTTTCGTTCTGGATCAGACCCTAAATGACCAATTAGAAATATTTTATTGATTCCTGACATTTTTTTATTTCCCTTCATATCAATTTTTGTTGATGTGTATGCTATCGTGTGAATTAATTTTTTATTATCGCTCCGTTTACCATTATCGTTTTTTTACGTCAAGTAAGGGATTGATATTTGATATTTGATATTTGATATTTTAAATATATTTGCATTTGATATTAATCTCCTATACTTTTGCACTTTTTTGTAACCTATTGAAATGACTTATTTTAAAAATTTGTCGATTGTCGATCGTCATTCCGGCGAAAGCCGGAATCCTGTAAAATCAAGCATTCTGGATTCCCGCTTTCGCGGGAATGACAAAAAATGGGTGTGTCCCACCTTTTACACAAAGGGTAAAAAAAATCTCCAAAATTTACAGACACGATTTTTAACTTATTGAAAATACTGGCATAATTAAACCTGTAAAATTTGTATATAACTAAATT
>PDZT01000115.1 GCA_002753105.1 Deltaproteobacteria bacterium YD0425bin50
AAATTGCAGGTTTATTACCAAAAAGTATTCATGCTGTTACTGCAAAATGTTTTTTTCTAAAGGTGATAGCATTTATTATCGTTTTTAGTTTTCAAGTTTTATAGGTCGCAAGTTGGGTTAAGTATCAACAGGCACCGCAAGATACAGAACTCGCTGGACATCCTGATTCGCCAATGCCTCACGATAATTCATAAACTGGCCGAGTGCTTGATGAAATTCGGTAAGTGGCGATGAACCGAGGAAACTTTTGATTTCCACATCGATTTTTTCTGTTCCTTTTTCCGCGGCAATTAATCGTTCTGCCCCCAAATCAACAAACATTTCAGCATCAAGAAAACGGACGTGCAGAGGATCATGAGTAATTGTCCATCCATCTTTCTGAAGCGCATTCCGACATGGTTGATGAGCAATATCTTTTGCAGGCATAATTTTTTCCTAACGCTGTGAATAACATATTGGGTGGGTATCCAAATTAGTGATTGAACATATATTAAATGATATTATGGCATAAATAAAGAATAAAATTGAAGAATTGAATCAATGTTCGTCAAGATCATTCCTATTCGATGTCAAAATTTTGTTATCGATATATCTTGTCCCTCCGCATGTTGATACTCTCATTACCGTAAATACTGAATAGTTTACATGGCATCGATATTGCAAAATCGATTTAGCAACCCACTTTTCAATCTTATGGAGGAATTATGATTTTACAAATGACTCGACCTGTTCAGGGCGCACTCAGGCAAGTTAGAAAATTTGAAATAGGCTCAAATCATCTTGCCAACGTCGATACTCCGGGCTTTAAATCAGATATTTTATCATTTGATTACTTGTTTAAAGCTAGGTTGACACATGATCTTACTCAAGGACCGCTTAGAACAACTGATAACCAATTGGATTTTGCTTTAAATGATGAAGGATTTTTTAAAATACAGACACCTCGCGGCATTCGATATACCCGAAATGGAAATTTTATGGTGAATGTTGATGGCGCATTGGTCACGCAACAAGGTGATACTGTATTGGATGATGGCGATGCTCCCATTTTTATTAATGGAGATCGTGTTCATGTAACTGAAGATGGCGCGGTTGAAGTAGATGGTGAAATTGTTGGGCAGCTTAATGTTGTCACTTTTACATCCTTAGATCAGCTTCAAAAAGAAGGATCAAGCCTTTATGTGTATAAAGGCGATCCTGCTGATGAAGTCGCACCTCCGAATGTGTCAATCAAGCAAGGCGCTTTAGAAGGCTCCAATGGTTCTGTTGTTGTAGAAATGACCAATATGATTGATTATCAACGAATGTTTGAAGCGCAGCAAAAAATGATGCGTGCGTTTGATGAAACCGATTCTAAAGTTATTAATGATGTGGGAAGAACGTTATAGATTTGGTGAACTAATTATTTTCGATTTTCGATTAACGTATGGGAAAAAATCAAAATAATTATGCATAATATAGGAGATTTGTTATGATCAAGGGTTTATGGACAGCCGCAACAGGAATGAGCGCACAGGAATTACAAACCGATGTTGTTGCGAACAATATTGCAAACGTGAATTCTGTAGGTTTTAAAAAGAGCCGTGCGAATTTTCAAGACCTCATGTATCAAACCATGCTTGTTGCAGGAGCAACTACACCGGGCGGAGGTCAAATTCCCACAGGAATACAAGTTGGTTTAGGCGCTAAAACCTCAAGTGTGCAAAAAATTTTTACTCAGGGCAGTTATGTCCAGACTGGTAATGAATTGGATTTTTCAATTGAAGGCAGGGGTTTTTTTAGAGTTAACAGTGGTGGCGAAGAATTATATACTCGAGCAGGTAATTTTACCAGAGATAGCGAAGGCTATATTTCCACTCCTTCGGGTGACCGGCTCCAACCTGAAATAGCGCTTCCCATCGAAGCCGTAATTGTTACGCTCCAATCCAATGGCAGGCTAACAGCTACGAATCAGGCAGGTGAGGTTGTAGTAGAACAGGATATTCCCATTTATAGTTTTGTTAATCCAAGCGGATTATATGCTGTGGGCCGAAATTTACTGAGACCCACAACAGGTTCGGGAGACCCAGTAGAAGGGGTTCCGGGAACCGATGGTTTTGGAACACTGAGTAATAACTTTCTTGAAATGTCGAATGTTAGCATTGTTGAGGAAATGGTTGGCATGATTACAGGTCAGCGTGCTTATGAAGCTTGTTCCAAGTCGATTCAAACTGCTGACAGTATGCTCGGTATGGCCAACGGTGTTAAACGGTAACATATGAAAAAGTCAGGTCGTATAATCATGAATCATAATGATAGGCATCTTTTAAAATTCATCAGAATTTGTTTTTTGTATGTATCCATTCAAGTAGTATTTATCATGATGGCAAGTTATGGAGTTGCAAATAACAAGATAAAAGATGAACCAGCAGCAGAAGTGAAAGTACGCATTCATGAAAAGAGCGAAATCGCTGGGGATCAAATTGTATTAAGTGCTATTGCTGATATTTCTGCGCCACCAGTCATGAAAAAAAGAATTGGTGACATCAGTTTTGGGCGTTCTCCTGACCCGGGTCAAGAAAAAGTGATGTACAAAGATCGGATAAAACGCATCCTTTCGTATTACAAATGGCTGCCAGAAAATACGATATGGGAAATTCCTGATAAAATTACAATAGTGATTCAATCACAAACAATTTCAACATCTCAATTAGAAAATTTATACAAAACCTATATTTCTGAAAAATTAAAAGGTTCTCCATATAATATGAGTAAATTTTCTGTTCGAGGCCCAGTTCATTATCCGATGGGTGATTTAACGTTAAAAATCATGGATACTAATAAATATCAGACCTATGAAAAAAATGTGAATTTCAAAGTTGTGGTCTATGTTGATGGAAAGGAATCAGGCCGTATCATTCTAACTGCTTGGATTGATCGATTCAATCCTATGATATTTGTCAAACAGGACATGATGAAACATAATATTATAAAGCCTGAAGATGTGTATATTACTTATGGGAATACTGCAAATATATCAGGAAATTTTTGTTCATCACTCAATGAAGTTGTTGGAATGCGATTGAAACAAACCATATCTGCGAATTCAGTATTACGAGCAAATTTAGTAGAAATTTCTCCTATTGTAAAAAAAGGGGATCAGGTAAAAATGATTGCCCAGAAAGGTGTATTGAGGGTTTCTACGCTTGGTATTGCTAAAGAAGATGGAGCTATGGGAGAACAGATTAAAGTAGAAAATGTGAAGACCAATAAAGTTGTATCAGGAAAAGTGATCAGTAACACGAGTGTTGAAATCCCTTTCTAACCAAGGAGGAAACGTATGATGATGGCATATAATCCTAAAAAATATGTCGTGGTTCTTTTACTTCTAAGCAGTTTGTTTAGCGGATGTGGTTTATTTTCAAAAAAAACACCAGACATGGCTATGGATTTAGAGGAAACCAAAAATCGACCAGGTGCTGGAAATCAAGGCGGTGTCGGCGGCGGAGGCGGAGGAGGTCAGGAGCTTGAAACTTTATTTGAAGCAATGCCTGCTGAAGAAGGATCGCTTTGGACCGATTCTGGTGAAATGCTTTTCATTGATAGACGCGCACGTAGAGTCGGTGATACAGTTGTGGTAGATATTGTTGAAAATGCAACATCCAGCATGGATGCAACAACTCAAACAACAAAAAAATCTTCAGTTGAGGCTAATATTACTAATTTAATGGGCTTTATGAGGGCTGCAGAAGCACTCAGACGAAACTTAAATCGAGATGAAAATGATAATTATGTGGATAAATTAGTTAAAGCAGCTTATGAAAGTGACTTTGAAGGGACTGGCGCAAGCAAACGTGCCGGACAGATTAAAGCCTCCATTGGAGCGCGAGTGATTAATGTATTACCCAATGGGAATTTAGTGATTCAAGGTAAACGAGACCTTGCTGTAAATAATGAAAATCAGTATATCACCGTAAAAGGGATTGTTAGACCTGAAGATATTGGCGCAGATAACCGTGTGCAATCCATGTATTTGGCGGATGCAAGTATTGTTTATTCAGGTAAAGGCGTCATTTCAGATCGACAAAAACCGGGATGGCTATCACGTTTGTTTGATAATTTTTGGCCATTTTAATTTTTGATTTTCGATTTTCGATTATAAAAATTAGGTACACAATAAAAAGGATTGGTTATGATGATAAAAAAACGACAGGGATATCGAATTTTAATTTGCTTGTTGGGTATAGTGGCAATGCAGTTGGCAATTGAAGAATACAGACTTTGCAATCTGGTGTATGCAGTTCGCATCAAAGATATTGCCGCATTTAAAGGCATTCGTACTAATCAACTCGTGGGATATGGACTTGTCGTTGGATTAAATGGCACGGGAGATAAAGGCGGCGCTGAATTTACAATTCAATCCATGGTAAGTATGATGGAGCGCATGGGTATTCAATTGGACAAAACCCAGTTGAAAGTTAAAAATGTAGCGGCTGTGATGGTTACGGCTGATATGCCTCCATTTGCAAGAACTGGAAGCAAACTTGATATTGTCGTTTCGTCCATTGGAGATGCAAAAAGTCTTGCAGGTGGTACTTTATTACTTACCCCTCTCCGCGGCGTAAACAACAAAGTGTATGCACTTGCTCAAGGCCCAATAGCCGTAGGTGGAATTGGTGCTTCGGGTGCAGGAGGCGGAACATCGGTGAACCATCTTTTGTCTGCAAGAGTTGTGAATGCTGCAACGATTGAACGAGAAGTGCCAATAACGCTTAACAAAAAAAAGAAACTCACCTTATCTTTATTTCAACCCGATTTTACAACAGTACAAAGAATTGCTGACACAATCAATGCCTCGATTGGTTCGCTTGTTGCTACAGCAATTGATGCAGGAGCGATCAATTTAGATATCCCTGAAAATATCCAATCCAATGTTCCAAAATTGATTGCAGATATTGAAAATTTACATGTCGTTCCAGATACACGAGCCAAAATTGTTGTGAATGAAAAAACAGGTACGGTTGTTATTGGCGAAAATGTAAGTATATCAACTGTTGCCGTAGCGCATGGTAATCTATCCATAACCATAACAGAAACCCCACAGGTCTCTCAACCCCCAGCGTTAACCGAAGGTCAGACTGTGACCACACCACAAACAAATATCGAGATCAAACAAGATCAGGTCAGTTTAATGGTGGTGCCGGGTGGATCAACAATTGGTGATCTTGTAAGAGCGCTGAATGCAATTGGGGTATCCCCTAGGGATTTAATTAGTATTTTTCAGGCAATAAAAGCAGCAGGCGCACTTCAAGCTGAAATTGAAATTATCTAACGAGATATTGAATGCATACCAGACACCTTGCAAATGCCTCTCATCGTTGTCATATTGAAAATGTAGTAGAATCAAAAGGTTATGATTGCCCCGTGATCTGCACCCCAGAAGAACTTATGGAGGAATAAAATGTTTATTGATCCTATTGTCGAAGAAATAAGAGCCATTCGTCAAAAGCATGCAGCAAAATTCAATTATGATCTAAAAAAAATAGTCGAAGATTTAAAAAAGAAGCAAGACCAGGCTGGAAGAAAGACTGTATCTTTTCCTCCTAAACCAGCAAACACAAAAAAATATAATTTAATTTAGAAAAGAAAGAGAAAAAGTGTGTATGCTCGAGTGAGATAAGCATATGATAAGCCACCTCTTATTTCCCTGTTCAATGCAAGATTTTCCATCTTTCATTCACTGGGTAAAATTTTCCTATCTAAATAAATGGAATATAAGGAAGAATAAGTTATGAATATTGATTCTTTACCATCGAGAGCTATACCATCTACGAATCAGGCTTCAAAAAACGATAAAAAATTAAGACAGGCATGTGAGGATTATGAAGCAATTTTTCTTCAAGAACTGTTTAAAAGCATGAGAAATACAGTCCCAACAGATGGAATTTTTGGTAAAAGCCTTCAGAAAGATATTTTTGAATCCATGCTGGACCAAGAAATCGCAAACAGCATTGCCAAAAGCCCTCAAAGTGTTGGATTAAAAGATATTATCTATAACCAGCTTAAAAAACGTTAAACTCAGGGCTGTTAAATTCTGGAGAACGTCCCGAATTTTCATCACCTCGCGGGAGTGAATTGTGTGCATATACCCAGAACTTAATAGCCAAGCCCTTCTTTGTTCCCTTCAAATAAATATATCAAATACAATTTAGGAATGGTTATTGCAAATTTCTAAATCAGCCGTGATTTATCTTTATTTAAGCATGATTCAAAATTTGTCGATGTATTCATATATAATATGGATAACGAATTGGAATGAGATTTCAAGGAGAAAAATACCATGAATGAGATATGCAGACAAATCAATGAATTGCTCAATGAAAAAATACTAAAATATCAGGAACTGGTGGATGTACTCAATCAGGAAAAAGAGAGTCTCATCGCATCAGATATTCAGTCGATTTGGAAGCATTCTGAAAAAAAACAAACTATTGTTAAACATATTGAGCAATTGCGAAAACAGATTTTCACTATACTCTTAACTCATCATATCAGTCATGATATGAATGTGAAAACATTTGATGCTGGAAAAGTTCGTGACTTACTCCAAAGTTATACAGGGGAACGTATTCATGGAACATACATCACCTTGAAATTATTAAAAGAACAAGTCCGTGTTATGGCAAAATCAAATCAGGATTTTGTTGAGCATTTTTTGGATGTGCTAAATCATGTGATTGATCATGTGAAATACTTTCCAGCTCAACATAACTTATATACCCAAAATGCAGTGAAAGCCAAAAACACAATCCCTCACAATTTGTATTTACATAAAAAGGTGTAGTCATGCCAGGTATTCCATTAACATTAAGTATAGCCCGTAGTGCGATTGCTGCCCAGCAATATGGATTAAGTGTATCGGGGCATAATGTATCCAATGTGAATAACCCCGACTATAGCCGTCAGATTGTTCAATATACGACTAAGGGTTCATATCGCTATTCTCACTATATATTGGGAGATGGGGTCAATATGGATCAGGTACAACGGAGTACCGATCAAATGATTGAAACGCATTTAAGCAATTCCAAATCAAGCTTGGCATCATTTGAGGCAAGCCAAACCTACATGAAGACCGTTGAAAATATTTTTAATGAAAATGAAGATAGCAGTATTAGTGCTATCTTATCACAATTCTGGAATACATGGCATGACCTTTCTAATAATCCTGAAGGCGGATCCGAGCGAATCGGTGTGTATGACAATGCTGTCCGGTTGTCCAGTGAAATGAGCAATTTGAACTTGTCTCTTTCAGATATGAAACAGGAATTAATGAATGAGATTAATTTAAGTATTGATCAAATTAACTCCATCAGTGAACAGATTTCTAAAATTAATGAAGTGATTCCCGGACTTGAAGTTAGCGGCAGGTCAGCAAATGATCAGCGGGATCAGGTAAATGGACTGATTAACAAGTTGGCTCAGTTAGTTAATGTTCAATCTTTTCAACAATCCAACGGTACAATATCTGTCTCTACAGCCAACGGGTTTTTATTGGTAACTGGAAATGAACATTTTAACTTACAGATGAAAGGAAATAATATTGAATGGGTAGGCTCAAATGGAAAAAATGCCTTTGATATTACTCAAAAGCTATCCGGTGGAAAAATTGCTGGCTGGATGAAAATGCATAATGAAATTGTACCCAAATTTCAAGCGGATTTCAACTCACTAGCCAAAGAACTGATATGGGATGTGAATCGCACACACAGCCAAGGTGTTGGGTTAGATTTATTTGCTGATCCACTCAAAGGGAAATATAAAACTGATGAAAACGGCATGTTTTCAACGCTTACCTATGGGGATAAAATTGATTATACAAAAGACTTTAAAATGTGGATTAGTGACAAGAGTAAGCTAAATCCTGTTAAAACATCTGTAGAGGTCGATCTGGGGATATCTGATGGAGTTGAAATTAGTGGCAATAGTGGTCATGCAAACGAAAAATATATATTCACGGTGATTGAATCCGGAATTGCAGGTCAAGTCAATTCACCGAAAATCGCTTGGGAAAGATACCGATCAGATGGTACTTTTACAGGCGCTAATGGCGTTATCAGTCTTGATCAAGGTGCTGGAGCTTATCAGATTGAAGGTGATGTGTCTTTGGTTGTATCTGATAATGCGAAAACATTTATTGCCGGCAATACCTTAACGATGAATACAGCGAATTCAGATCAGGGTGAACCTGCTGATTTGATGATCACAAGTTCCAGCAGAGCGAACAGTTCTCAGGATACGTATGTTTTTAAAGTTAAAACACCCCAAGGTGAAATTGGAAAAAACCCAATAGAAATTGACTGGTCAAGCAATTTTAAATCTGGAACCATTACGTTACCAGCCGAATATCCATACGAACCACCTGTGGATGTTACAGTGGATGGAATGGCGCTTCGGTTTTCAAATGGTAATTTATATTCTGGAGATGTATTTACGATTAAAACAGACGCTGAAGGCGATCCAACACTTCAAAAAGCATCGGATTGGCATTGGACACTGGATTCTTTTAAAACACAACTTGAACGGGAAATGTCATACGCAGGCGTTTCTGGAGTAACTCCGTTGATCACGGATGATCATGCGCTGATGTTTATTCCTACATCAAGTCAGTATATTTTTGGATTTGGCGTCGATGATAGTGATCATTTGATTCGAAGTGATCATGGAATTAGCGGTTTTCCAATTGAAATCGGAACCAACAATGAAGTCAATTTTTATGAAGATGTCGGAAGGGGATATAATGAAATGCGTACGGCATATATTCCACAAGGAACTTATGAAAGCGGAGAAGATTTGGCAAATGCTGTCGAAGATGCTATGAATGCAGCCAGTAACCATTCAATTCTATATAAAGCTAATTTTGATGAGGCCAATCGAAAATTTATCATTGAAGAAGAAACTCCAAAAAAATTAATTGCGATGAAAATGGACTGGAATACTACGAATAGCGCCGGAAGTGCAATGGGATATATTTATAATGATGAATATATTACATCAAAAGAAATAGATATGCCTAAGCAAGATAACAACTCCGGGTTATTAGCCGCATTAGGCATTAATACTTTTTTTACAGGTCAGGATGCAAGCACTATTAAGGTTCATGAAATGATGGCCGATAAAAACAACATTGCAGCATCAAAAATTGATCCTACAGGAAATTATGGTTATGGAGACAATTCAAATGCATTGGAAATGACAGATATTCAATATAATACCAAAACGTTTTACCATTGGCAGTATGATGTTCATGGTATTGGTCAATCCAATGCAATCAATGTGTCATTTGAAGAGTATTATCAAGGTATGATTGGATCATTAGGAATCGAATCTTCAGATATTGCTCGTGGACTTGATTTTAATCAAGTGATGGTTGAAAAGCTCAATGAACAGCGTTTTAGTGTAGCTGGCGTATCTTTAGATGAAGAAATGGTCAATATTATGAAATTTCAACATGCGTTTACTGTTGCATCTAAATTGTTGAAAATCGCTGATGAAATGCTCAATACAATCGTTGAAATGAGGTAAGTGTAAAAAAGTCATTAAGGAGTTCAGAGCCATGAGAGTTGCATCCAATTCTATTTATGAAACGAGTAAGTACCAGCTTGGTAAACGGACTGAAAATTTATCCAATAGCAATATTGTTGTTACGACAGGTAAACGTATAAATACATTATCGGATGATCCGATTGGCTTAACCAAGGTTATTAATTTAAAATCCAGTATTTCGAATATTAATCAGCTTGAACGGAACATATCGACTGGCAGAATGTGGGTTGAAGCAGGCGATGGTTCATTAAGCGGAGTTAAAGATTTGCTAGTAGAAGCAAAAGTACAGGCAATAGCAATGCGTAATGACACAGTGAATGAAATTGATCGAAAAAATGTTGCTGCCTATATTTCTGGAATAATAAAACAAACATATCAATTTGCCAATACTCAGATTAATGGCCGATATATTTTTAGCGGCACTAAAACTGAAACCAAGCCTTTTGTTTTTGATGATGTGAACAATCCCACTATGGTTATGTACCAAGGCAGCAATGACCCATTTAAAATAAAATCAGGAAAAGATTTGCTTGTTACCGTGGGACATGATGGTGAGTCTGTCTTTAGTGAAAAAAGCGTTATGGTTGATGAAACCAATAACATGATTGATTTTAAAGAAATATGGGATGGCGGAGAAGCGTTAATATCTGCCAAAATCCCCAATGGAAATTATACAGCTCAGCATTTGGCAGATATTGTACAAGTCGCCATGCGCGAAACATCCGCTCAAAATGGCCAGAACATAGAGTATGATGTTACTTACGATGAAGCCAACCGATCTTTTACAATAAAAGATGGCGCTGGAAGCAATAGCAAATTAACGCAACTCCAACTTCTTTGGGAAAATGGTGATCATGCAGGAAATAATATTGCCGCAGATATGGGATTTTTTCATGATAATCGTGCTCCTGCATCTAAGAGTTATACTGGAGAAACTGGAGTTCAATGGGGAATATTTAAAACGTTATTTGATCTGAAAAATTATTTAGAAACCGACAATGTTCAAGGTATTGAAAAAACAATTACTAAAATAGAAATGCATTTTGAACATATTAACAAAGAAATAACTGATCTCGGTGAAAAGGGTGTAATGTTGGATACTCGGGAGCAGATTCTGAATGATTTTAATATTACCTTAACAACAAATCGTTCAAAATATGAAGATGCAGATATGATTAAAGCCATATCTGATTTAAAATCTTCAGAAATAGCTTATCAAGCTTCTTTAGCTTCTTCATCTAAAGTGATGGGAATGAGTCTTGTGGATTATATTTAACACTTGTGTGCAACTGTATCCGATTGCCACCATGTCAATTTCTTGACAATGTAACCTATCTTGTTTATGTATAACTAAACAAGTTAAGCTTTTAATCTTCTATACCCCCCACAGAAATAAGCAGAAATCCTTTGTAAATCATTCTCTTTGTGCCATAAAAAGTCCAGAAAAAATCAATGGCACATATCTTGCTTTTTGCTAAGTTCATAACATTTTAAAAAATCAAAAATCATCTCAAAAAAATACAATTTCAAAATTTATTTATTTCTTATTTCATTATATATATATTGTTAGGAGTTACGACATGAAAACATTAACAAATAAATTTTTAAAACCATTATCTGCAATGTTGACTTTGGGAATAGA
>PDZT01000116.1 GCA_002753105.1 Deltaproteobacteria bacterium YD0425bin50
GTTTAAAACTGAAGTTGACTTTAATACTGCTTTAGAAAATGAAATATACAAATATAATATAGTTAATGTTACCCAACCTGTTAAGCTAGACGATTTTACAAGGTATAAGTCACAAATTTTTAAGTCCGCGTCGTATTATGCTTTCATTAATAATTCAATAAAACTGGAAGGCATTTGCAATGATAAAGAAGATGGTGCCCTGACTGGACTCAAACTGACCAAACAGTCTTTTGTGGATCTTCAGACAAATGGGGTATCGAATACGATTATTCAAGAATTATCAATACTTGAAAATATTCGGTATAAAGATGAAACAGCATTTCTTGAGGCGGTAAAAAAAGTAATTGGAGAACAAGATATATCTACTTATAAAAATCAAATTTTAAATTGTGCTGAGGGAGATTTAGTATGGACTGAAAAACGTATTTCAACTAATGTTGAAAAAAATATAGGTACAAAAAATATCATATTTATTGAGGATTTGACTGAAGGAATATATGAAATAATACTCGAGGCTACAGATATTGATAACCTTTCGAATTCTGATAAGGTTACTATTGAAGTTCTTAAACTCGAACACGATCCACCTAAGGTTACGATTAGTGAACCTAATCCTGGTGCTGAATTTATAAAAGGGACAAGTATAACAATTAAAGGTAGTGCTATAGATGAAAAGAATACTCCAATAACAGGGAACAAATTAAAATGGTTGATCGATGGGACATCACGGGGTAACGGCGGAGACACACTTACCGTTAATGATCTTGATTTAGGAAATCATACCATTACGTTGCAGGCGACAGACCAGTTTGGTACAGTCGGTTCAAAGTCAATAGTTATTGTTATAACTAAAAATAAAAAACCCATTGTTAAGATTCTTAATCCTCAATCACCCAACTTAACCTTTAAAGAAGGAACTCTGATAACTTTCAAAGGGGAGGTAATTGATGAAGATTTGAATATTTTACGGGAAAAAATTCACTGGAATTCTGACAAGGATGGATCTTTGGGCTATGGAAAAGAAGTAACTAAGATTCTTTCTATTGGAGAACATAAGATAACCTTTACAGCAACGGATAGTTATGGCGAAAGTAGTTTTGTATCTATTACTGTAACCGTTTTATCTCAGCTTAAACATGTGGTTACTATAGATACTCCAAAAAATGAAGATATTTTTAAAACAGGACAGACCGTTAATTTTTCTGGAATGGCGACATGTTCGAATGGCTATATTCAATCATACCAATGGAATTTTGGAGATGGCTCGACTGCTGTCAATGAACCATCAACTTATCATCAATATCAATCTCCCGGAACATATAATGTTACTTTCAAAGTAACAGATACAATGGACGATTCTACCAGTGTTGTAATAAAGATCATAATTATTGATACGGATAATGAAGCGCCTATAGTTAATATTCTGAGTCCTCAAAATAATGCAAAATTTGCTCAAGGAGAAAAAATCATGTTTATTGGTTCAGCAACGGATAAAGAGGATGGGATATTGGAAGGTGAAGCGTTAGTATGGTCTTCAAATATAGATGGTATAATTGGAAATGGTATATCTTTCTTGAAGAATACTCTGTCTCCGGGGGAACATATCATTACATTATCTGCAACGGATAAGTCTAAAACCACAAGCACGAATACGCAGATAGTTAAAATAATAATTGATCCAGCCTGTCTTAACATGGCAGATGATTTAAGAATGTGTGTAAAGTATGGAACTGAAGGTTATGAAATAGTAATGAGACGTACAGATCCAAATGCATATTCTTGGAAGCTTGATCTAAATAGCATAGTTACCACTACATCTATCAATAGATGTTTTCAATTATATGATGATTGGCATATAGCGATTCCATGCGGGCAATTTGGTACTTCAACCTATGGCTTTAATTTTCTCTTAATCGATGACCAAAATTGGATTTGGCAGATTGATTCGCCTCAATAGGAATTTTGTAGTAGGGGCAGGTTTAAAACCTGCCCCTACAATTCGATGCGAATTTACCGCTTCGTGTACTAAGATTTATAATAAAACTGCATTTGTGCACTGCCAATTTCAATATCATCGAACTCTTCAAGTTTTAATGAATCTGTGATGGATTTGCCATTGATTTTGGGTTTACTCATTCCACCCACATAACTGATGAAATATCCTTCAGGTGTTCTGCTAATCGTTACTGCTGTTTTTCCCAAAAACATCCCTTTTATGACAATATCATTGTTCGGAGCTTTACCAATTTTGGTGATTTTTTTTGTCAATTCAACTTCCTCATTCGTTCCCGTTAGAAAAGACAACACACCAATAGGTTCTTTTTTATGAACGCCAGAGGGTTCCCCTCTAATTGATTTCTGTTGTTGATTCACATCCATCACCATAGTTTGCTCTAGTCCTGCTGCTGATGACTGTTCGGGCAAAGATTCTCCTAGTTCATAATAAAATGTTAAAGAATGATTCCCAATAGACACTACGTCCATTTGTTTTAAATAGTGCGAGTTGATAGGTTCACCGTTAACATACGTACCATTTTTACTTTGAAGGTCAGTTAATAAAAAACCCTCATTTACAGAATCAATTTTGGCATGTAAACCAGACACAACACGACTTGCAATAACAATATCATTTGTTTCCAGCCGTCCAATTTTTAATGAATTCCCTTTTTCTATACGATACTTCCGAACAACTTTATCTTTGTACTTTAGTGTTATTGTTGGCATATTCGAGACCTCGTATGTAACCATTACTTGTTCAAAAGATTTTTTCTATAAAGGAATGTATATGACAGTATGACATTGAACGTCAAGTAAAGAGAAATATAAAAACGAAGTTGATAAAAATTTTTTGGAGTCAGGCGTCAATCGTTTGTTCAAGTGTTTGCTCCAATTGCTGTTCTATTGTTACATCGTTGCTTTCATCTTCAAATTGGTCTACTGTTTTTTCAATTCCATGCGCCTGTGATTGTAAAGGCGGCAAATCTGGAATACTATGTTTTTGTTCTATAAGCCATTCAGGGCAATACATAACGGCATATACTACATTAAACATATGATGAAGCACATCGTAAGTAGTGATGTTCGTCGTTTTATTATGGAGTATCTCTAAAAATAGGGATAATTGATGATACTGGAGTTTTAATTGGCTTAACACCGTCAAAAAATTAATAATGGTTGTCATTTTTCCAGTTGGATCATTCGGTTCAGTTAATTTTTGCATCCAATTATGTCGAATCTGATCAATTTGTTGATGGCTAGCTTGCTTGAATTCTTCAATTGTTTTTAATTTTTTAATCAACGATTGGTTTATGAATAGATTATCAATTTTTTCTTTTACATGGTTAATGTCCAGAAGAATATCTTGACGAAACACCAGTTTCAGTTTATCAGGGACACGAATTGTCATACTTTTGAGTTGTTTCTCATATAGTGAGAGATTAACGTTGATTTCATTGCTTGCTGAATCCCAAAACTTTTGGATTTCCTTTTTTAAATATCCTATTAAGTTACCTTCAGGTACGTTTTTAAGATTCATATTTAATGAAGGCAGCAAATTGGCCGTTTGTTTGAAAAGCGTGTAACCCGTTGCAATATTAAATATTATACCTATACATGCATACCAGTCTTGTAGATGTAATATCCGAGGTATTCTATTATACAATGTCTGTATTACTTCGTTTTTTATAAGGTTAACAGGCAATGCATAATTTGGAGTCCCACCCAATTGGGGCTGCGCAATATTGTGGTGTTCGATAGCTTCAAAATCAACGGCTGTTTCAACATCAATGAGACCGATTGTGTAAGCTTCCGACGAATTTAAAAAAATGGGATAATTGGCTGGGTCACCTGCAACAAATAAATTATCTGGTTTAAGGTCTCGTATCGCAATATATTTAACTCTTAGCCATGCAAGTAAATCTAAAAGATTGACAATGAGATTTGTTATTTGAATTTTGGTTCGCTCAAAAGCTGTACGTTGAACAAAATCCATTAACATTTTTTTATACAATTCAAGTGTTTTTTTATGATCTTTTCCAAGGTCATGAAATAATAGTTTTAGTTTCGTATAAAATTTTGGTGGAAAATCAGAATTATTCTGCTGTATGTCTGTTTTATGGATAAAACAGAAAAACCATTCTTTAAGAAGATAGAGTGGCGGTGAATAAAAAATGTCGCATTGAACTAAAATGATATCGAGTTCTTTAGTAAATTCATTAAATATGTTTTTAATTTCAAGGTATAATGATGTATGATCATGTCCATATCGACCCTCGAAGTCATACAGTTCCATGTCAAAAAAAGGATGTAATTTTATTTCTTGTTCAAAATAGGATTCAAGATGATGAATGTCTTTAGTCACATGGCTTAAGAAATAATACTTAGATAAGTCCATAAAAAATACAAAACCGCCTTCAATTTGTAAAAATCGAAAAAATTTAGGGCTTATTTCTATCCATGAAATATATTTTTCTTCGAGCTGCGTTTTTGGAATAGTATCTTCAACATCCAGCCTATGAATCTTGCTCATAATAGGTTTAACCATAGGAACAATACATTCCTTTGGTGAAAGTTTATCGATAATCCGTTTATCCGCTTTTATTGCTCTTATATAGTCCACAAAATTGTTTATTGGGTAAGGAGGTATCTTAACAACCATATGATCATCATAAATGACGTAAAAACATTTACTTTTACTTGTAGAACTTTCTCCTAACTGTCCAATACTCATATATCTGGATATCAATTTATTCTGGTTTTGTATCTTGAGTTCATATATTGAAATACCGTCAGGTACATTCTTGGTGCAATTGATATACGCAGGTACATGTTGAGCAACACCTTGTTGATGCTTAAACACTTCAAGAAAAAGCTGTACTACATGGGATAGCTGAATGGATTTATAGTTTGTAAGCATTATATTTGGCCGAGGTGAAATTATTGCTACGGGTTCATTTTCAGCTTCACTTGTATTTAGCTTTGGCAGATTGATTTGAATGATAGGATGTTTATAAGAAATCATGTATTGCCTGTAAGTCCAGTAACATATGATGAATATACAAATAAAACCAATAAAATAAATAGCGTTTTGTGGAGATGAAAAAACAGACGTTGGGATGATTGAAAATACTATGATGAGCAAGACAGTTAACCAGGTAATTTTTAAAACCTTGAGTAACATATATATTCGCCTTTATCTAATTGATGTATTGTATTCATTTTGAAGATACATAAAAAAGTAACAATTCTTTTCAGTTGATGCAATGTGTTTTTTTTATTATTCTTTAATTTTTCTTTATTAACACAATTCGTGCTCATTGACTTTCACCTTCTACCTTGCTAAGGAATGATGACTTAATCACTTTCTCATTTGTCTGAATCACAGATTTTGCGGATTAAAGGATTACACGGAATCATAATGTGAAAATCCGTTCCATCTGTGCAATCTGTTTACTCCGTGTTCTTAAATAGGCCATATGGAACCAGGCTGCATTATTGAATATATTGAACAAAAGAAGATCATTTGTGCTGTTGTTCTTGAAGTCAAAAATCAAAAACTTCGACTTTTTACTGAAAACAGCAGAGAAATAGTACTATCTCCTAATCGTATTATTCATGCAACCCCTAAAATTGCTGATATGTCTTTAGGTCGAAACACATTTTTAACAATTTTAAAGGATTGTGTTAAAAAGCGCATTCAGTTAATGCAGGAAATAGATATCAAAGAGATTTGGGAAGTTGTAAAAACGGAACAAACGTGGATTGATTTGCAAACAATGACTGAATTGTGTTTTCCGAATGGAATAAGTTTTAATCATGAATCAGCAATGATTCGAGCGGTTTTTGAAAATCGGATGTATTTTAAATTTGAGAATCGGTCATTCTATCCTTTTAGTGAAAAACAGGTTGAATCTGAGCTTGCAAAAGTAAGAGAAGTTGAAAAAAGAAATCGTCTTATTGAAAACGGTGCAATGCTTTTAGAGTCTTTTTTAAATGGCAAACAGTTCGAAAAGTCATCAGACCATAACGAAATTATTTCAATTTTATCTGAATATTATATTCGTGGAGAAAAAAGTAATGATTATGAACTGGCAAAGGCTATTCTAAAAAAAGCGGGAGGAGATGTTGATTCAACTATTTTTAAATTTATGGTATTGATTGGTATATGGGCTGAAGATGAAAATATTGATCTTTTTCGACATGACGTTCCCATTCAATTTTCAGAATCGATCATGGAAAGGACTCGGCAATTAACACGAGGATCTGCTAAATTAAGTCTCAATTCTGGCCGACAAGACCTCACAGAGCTATATTTAATTACCATTGACGGTCAATCAACTTTGGATTATGACGATGCGCTTAGTTTAGAAAAAACATCCACTGGATATACATTGGGAGTACATATTATAGATGTTGGGCATTATATCCAAAAAGGAGATGTTATTGATCGATCCGCAATTGAACGGGGTAGTACCATATATATGCCTGATTCTAAAATCCCCATGTTACCCCAAGAACTTTCTGAAAATCTTTGCAGTTTAAAAGCTGGTGAATTAAGACCGGGGATTTCGGTCATGATTAATCTTGATTCCAATTATTCGATTAAGAATTCTTCTATCTTTGCTAGTCAAATTCGGGTAAAAAGCCAATTAACTTATTCAGAAGTAAATAAGATGGTTGAAACAGACCCCATTATTTCAGCATATTATGAAATTGGCAAAGCATTTCGTCAAAAAAGACTTTCAAGTGGGGCAATTCAGATCATTTTACCTGAAATCAATATTTGGTTTGAAGATGACGGTCGTATAGCTATCAGCCGTGTTGACCGAGAAACACCAGCGAGAATGTTTGTTTCTGAAATTATGATTATGGCCAATTGGTTAATGGCTCAATTTATATCAGACAACCAGCTTCCAGCAATCTTTCGATCTCAACCAGAACCTAAGGTAAGGTTATACAGAGGAGAAGAAGGTTCGTTATTTCAACAGCTTATGCAACGTAAACATTTAAGTCGGGTTGTTTTAAATACACTTCCAGATTATCATTCTGGGTTAGGGTTACATGCATATGTTACATCTACTTCACCTATCCGTAAATACGTAGACCTCGCAACTCAGAGGCAATTACGGGCGATTCTTGGATTAGAAGAACCCTATTCTTCAGAACAGGTGAAGCAAATTTTTCAACTTCTTGAACAGCCATTGAGTTATGTAAACAAAATTCAAACCATGCGTCGAAGATACTGGATATTAAAATATCTTGAAACCAAGACGGGTATCAAAGAGGAAGCTCTTGTACTTGAAAAATATAAAACTCATTATCAGATTTTGCTATCAAGCTATATGCTCGAATGTAAGCTGACGGTTTCCAATAGGATTGAGTTGAAGCCTCAAGATATAATTCAAGTCGTTATTCAACATGCGAATGCACGAAATGATCAACTTTCTATATATGTAGGATAGATTTTAATTGTTGTTTCGTTCATGTAAAATTTTGTAGGGCGAGGTTATCTCGCCCTTGTATTTATTCTTATCCGATAAAAGAATCTTCAGAAATATCTACCATAACACTATTTGCAGCTTTAATGACATCCATTTTTGCAAGCGTAAGAGGCAGAATATTACTTGAGAAAAATTCAGCACTCTTGATTTGACCTTCAAAGAATGGTTGGTCTTTCTTTTTCGATTCTACAGTTAAACCTTGAGCAGCTAAAGTTGCACGCCATAATAACATCCATGACATGACCACATCACCAGTAACTTCCATAAATGAATAGGCGTAACTAAAAGCAGTCATAACCTTTGCAGACATGGCAATGGTGCCCATATGCATAGCGACTTCAGCAAGCTTATTAACGGCTTGTTCAGTTTTGGTTGCGATATCTTTAAGTGATTCAATTTTCTTTGCTTCAGCAATTGTTTTTTGAATCTCACCAAAAAGCCCCATCACAGCTTTACCTTTATTTAATCCTAATTTTCTTCCCAAGAGGTCCATTGCCTGAATACCATTTGTTCCTTCATAAATCATGGTAATTCGGCAGTCACGTAACAATTGAGACATAGGATATTCTTCAATATAGCCGTAACCACCATATGTCTGCATTCCCATACTGCATACATCAAATGATCTATCAGTTACATAGCCTTTGGCAATAGGAATCAGTATATCAAGTATGCCTTGATATTTTTCTTTTTTTCCATCAGTGTCCGCTGTTGCATGTTTATCCTCACACCAGCCGCAATAATAGAGCAAACTTCGCATTCCTTCAATATATGCTTTCATTGTCAGCAACATACGTCGAATGTCTGGATGTTGAATAATGGGAACTGATTTCGCATTGGGATCAAATGTCTGTAAAAGATTTTTCCCTTGAACTCGTTGTTTTGCATAGTTGACTGCATTGATGTAAGAAGAAGTGGCGCAAGAAAATCCCTGCATACCCACTAGAAGTCGAGCTTCGTTCATCATTTGAAACATGGCTTTCATGCCTTTATTTTCTTCACCCAACAAGGTACCAATACACTGACCTTTACTTCCAAGTGCGACAGACGCGGTACTATTCCCATGAATTCCCATTTTATGTTCAATACCTGTACAAATGACATCATTGGGTTCACCAAGCGTACCATCATCATTGACTCGAATTTTGGGTACTAAAAATAAAGAGATACCTTTTGTGCCTGCAGGAGCACCTTCAATACGAGCTAGAACAGGATGTATAATATTCTCAGTAAGATTGTGCTCACCACCTGAAATAAATATTTTTTCACCTTTAATATTATAAGTTCCGTCTGGATTTTTAGTTGCCGTTGTGGCTAATGCACCAACATCTGAACCTGCACCCGGTTCTGTTAACATCATGGTGCCTGCCCATTTTCCTGTGTATAAATTTTTAAGATACAATTTTTTTTGTTTTTCTGTACCAAAAGAATACACAAGATTCCCGCAACCATGAGTCAGTCCCGGATACATCATAAAAGGATAATTTGCACCATTGAAATACTCGGATGCTGCTAATGAAACCGTTACTGGCATGCCCTGCCCACCCCATTCAGGGTCTTCATTCATTGCAACCCAATCACCTTCACAGAACAACTTGTAGAGTTTGTGAAATACTTCTGGAACAGTGACTTTGCCATTTTCAAGTTTACACCCTTCCTGATCTCCAATTTTTTGTGTGGGCAGCACTTCTTTTACAGATAAATTTCTTGCTGCATTCACAATTTGATCAACGGTTTTTTTGTTAAAATCAGCATATTTTTCATGTTTTGCAAATTCATCCACTTTCAATTGTTCATACAGGACAAATTCGACATCCCTTCGATCTGCAATACTTTGTGCCATAATTTACGCTCTCCTTTTTCTAATTTAGTCTATTTGGGGGTCTATGAAGTTTATACTCTATTGTTGAGATAGTGCATAAAAGTTCAACACTTCAAAAAAAAACAAAATTCGCATTAAACTTTCAAGCTAACTAAGGTTTTATGATAAGTCAAGAAAGAAATACAAAGTTTTTTATTGCTTTTTTATATCATCCACTTTAATGATCCGAAATTATGATGACCTTGTTATGCTACAAGTCGTAACGAGCTTTGAATACTACATTTTAGGAAATTTTTTCTAATGAAACCAATCCACGTAATGGTAAATGGTCTGCCCGGGAATATGGCAACATGTGTTGCTTTACATGTATCTCAAGATAATCGTTTTTCTCTTTTACCATATTCTCTAACAGGCCCTGAAATTTGTCAAAAAGAGCATATGATCAATCAGCTTAACATTCAATTGCTTGATTTAAGAGAACGTGAAATTAAAATTCCAGAACTCATTAAAGAGCAAGGCCAATTTATTATTATTGATTATACTCATCCTTCTGCGGTGAATGAAAATATGGAATTTTATATACGTCATTCGATTCCCTTTGTCATGGGAACCACAGGTGGTGATTTAAGTCTATTGAATAGAATGCTATCAGAGTCATCTATATCCGCAGTGATCGCCCCTAACATGGCAAAACAAATTGTGGGATTTCAAGCAATGATGGCTTATGCTGCAGAAACATTTCCGGGGCTTTTTTCAGGTTATCATTTAGAAATCAAAGAAAGTCATCAACACATGAAGGCAGATACAAGCGGCACAGCTAGAATGATGGTATCGTTTTTTAATCAACTCGGAATCCCTTTTACAGAAAGCCAAATCATCAAGGAACGAAATCCAGATACCCAAAAAAATATATTAGGCGTACCTGATTCATACATCAATGCTCATGCATGGCATACTTATACTTTATTATCAAAAGATCAATCCGCGCGCTTTGAATTTACTCACAATATCAACGGCCGTGATATTTATGTACAAGGCACTTTGGACGCTGTTGACTTTTTGGCAGCAAAAATTAATTCCGGTTCTAAAGGACATATCTATTCTATGATCGACGTGTTAAAAGACCATAAAACATAATTCATAGTTAAAAAGTGTATATGGTTAGTTAAAAAAACAATTGCCTACCCCTTGACACAACAAAATGTGTTAGATAACTTATATATCGTCTAAGTATTTTAGACGATTGTTTTTTTAAGGAGAAAAAAAATTAATGGTAGCCGAGTCTTCATTGAATCTGTTGAGTTTGATTGCTCAGGCAGGTTGGGTAGTTAAACTGGTATTGATGATACTTTTTCTTTTTTCTGTTACATCATGGTCAATCATTTTTTATAAATTCTTTATTATTCGGCGAGTGGATTCAGAATCAACTATATTTGTGGATATTTTTTGGAAAAGTCCTAATTTATCAGATGCATTTGTAAATTCTAAGCATTTGCGTGCTAGCTCAATTGCAAGGGTTTTTCATACAGCTTATTTAGAACTTAAAAAAGGGAATACACAGACAAATGTTCAGGGAAGTGAATCAGGACAAAAGAAAGCTTCTCTGGGCACACAGTTGATTGGCATTGAAAACGTCAAACGAACATTAAGACGGTCTATAGATAATGAAGTTACGCGTCTATCAGATTATGTTTCTTTTTTAGCAACCGCTGGAAATACATCGCCTTTTATTGGTCTATTTGGAACCGTATGGGGCATAATGGACTCATTTCATGGAATCGGATTAAAAGGTCAAGCAA
>PDZT01000117.1 GCA_002753105.1 Deltaproteobacteria bacterium YD0425bin50
CACAGGATGTTTGGATAACCATTAAAGAAAAGCTTGAAGAAAAAAAAGAAGCCAAAGGTGTTAAACTGACAACATCGTATCCTGTGTTGAGAGGTCCATCCGATGGAAAATTTGAATTTTCTGTTGAAGTCGAGAGTAAACTTGAAAAAGATGCAGTTTTTGAATTGTTTGCTACAGGACCTGAAGGATGGGATATCAATTTTAAACCTGCTTATGAAACCAAATTCATTTCAAGTTTACGAATTAAAGAAAAACAAAACACTACTGTTGCTGTTGAAGTTAAACCTGCTATTGGAGCTAAAGCAGGTGAATATCCAATTCCTATGCGGGTAAGTTCAGAAGATGCAAATGCAGAAGCCACATTGACTGTGATCTTAACCGGCACATATGATTTTGAAGTGGGTACTCCTACAGGTTTGTTATCTCTTGATGCTCGTCAGGGACTCCCTGCGAATATGTCTATTTATATTAAAAATACAGGGTCAGCACCCAGTACTGATATAAAATTCATGTCTTTTAAACCTGAAAACTGGAAAATTGAATTTAAACCTGAACAAATAGATGTGATTGAGCCCGGAAACCTTAAACAGGTTGAGGTGGTCATTACACCCAATGAAGATGCACTTGTGGGTGATTATTCTGTAAACGTCCG
This sequence comes from Deltaproteobacteria bacterium YD0425bin50, assembly GCA_002753105.1. Classification (GTDB taxonomy): domain Bacteria; phylum Desulfobacterota; class Desulfobacteria; order Desulfobacterales; family YD0425bin50; genus YD0425bin50. The sequence goes on from PDZT01000117.1 coordinate 653, forward strand.
TGTGGAAGGTGAGAAAACAAACAAGTCTATTGAATTTCGAGTCACAGTTAAGGCTTCATCTGCATGGGCATGGGTCGGTATTGGTATTATTGTACTGGTGATTGGAAGTTTAACCTTATTGTTCCGTAAACTAGGACGACGGTAAAATCTATGGAACTGAAAACAGTTATTGAAACAAAGGAATTAACAAAGATATATAATACGCAAATTGCTGTGGATCGACTTACCTTTAAGGTCTATGAATCTGAAATATTTGGATTTTTAGGACCAAATGGTGCTGGCAAAACAACCACATTATTGATGATACTTGGTCTAACTGAACCCACAACTGGAACAGTTCAAGTGCTTGATGTGAATCCAGTCAGAGAGCCTTTAAAGGTTAAAAGGTTTATTGGTTATCTACCTGAAAATATGGGTTTTTATAGAGACTTGAATGCATGGGAGTCCTTAAGGTTTGTGGCTGAATTAAACGGTTTGCCACGACAGGTAGCTGAAGAACGGATTGTGGATGCGCTCAGATGTGTTGATATGTTAAAAGATGCCAATAAAAAAATTGAAGCGTATTCCCGGGGGATGCGACAACGACTGGGTATTGCTGAAGTCTTGGTAAAAAATCCAAAAATTGCATTTTTAGATGAACCTACCCTTGGACTCGACCCTGATGCCACGAATCGTATGATGGGCTTAATCAAGGAACTGTCAAAAGAAAAACACATGACCGTGTTGCTATCTTCTCACCTGTTGCATCAAGCCCAAAAAATCTGTGACCGTGTTGGCATCATGATTAATGGTCGAATGGTTGCTCAAGGCGCAATGGATCAGTTGGCTGAAGAAAAATTAGGTGTGGGAAAAGAAACCTATACATTAGAGGAAATTTATATGAAATATTTTCAGGAGGCTTAAGCATGCAGGGAATTAAGCCAATTTATAAAAAAGAACTTTCAGATCATTTCAGTAGTTACCGGTTTTTAATTTTATTTGCATTAATAGCTATGGTCAGCATGATTACTGCCTATATGGTGGGTATGTCTATTTCCAAAGAGCTTAAAGATATCGCAAAACCCAAATTTGTGTTCCTCATGCTCTTTACCTCATCAGGCGCATGGTTTTCCCTAGTTCAATTTGTGGCATTTTTTGGGCCGTTAATTGGATTGATTCTTGGATTTGATACCATCAATCGTGAACGAAACGAAGGTACGTTGAGTAAATTGTTATCTCAACCCATTTATCGAGATGCTGTAATCAACGCAAAATTTCTCGCTGGACTAACTGTAGTGGCGATTATGATGGCTTCTATTGTCCTGTTGATTTCTGCGCTTGGTCTGATCATGATTGGCGTAATACCCGGTCAGGAAGAATGTGTTCGTATCTTCATCTATCTTATCGTTAGTATTATGTATCTTGCGTTTTGGCTGGAAGTGGCTATTTTGTTTTCAATTCTATTTCGAAGTGTTGCTACTTCTGCATTGGCAGGATTGGCCATGTGGATTTTCTTTTCTTTTTTTATTTCATTGGGAGCAAGCGCTATTGCAAACAGTCTGACTGTAGATGCAAATGATAACAATTCAGATGCGCTTGTATTACGCACAAAAATTGAAACCACGATTAACTTATTGTCTCCAATGGAACTCTATACAGACTCAACAACAATTATTATTAATCCAATGCGGAAAACAACGCGTACTTTGGTTCAAATGGGCATGATGGAACAGCTTTCTATGTCTCGATTTTCAGGGCCTTTGCCGTTAAGCCAGAGTATTTTAGTGGTCATGCCATACTTCATTTTTTTAATAGCCATTACGGTTGTTTTTTTTGCGTTTTCTTATGTTGCATTTATGCGTCAGGAAATAAGGTCATTGTAAATTGGATCAATAAGGTAAGGGCGATTTTAAAAATCGCCCTTATATATCTTATTAGCTGGACGCTTATACAGTAATTCCAAAACTTCTAGCCATGGCATCAAGACCACCCTCAAAACCTTGGCCTACCGCTTTAAATTTCCATTCATTTCCATGCCGATAGACTTCACCAAAAACCATTGCTTTACTTAGACTTGCATCTTCAGAAAGGTCATATCTGGCGATTTCAGTCGTATTGTCTTTATTTACAACACGAATAAACGCTGATGAAACCATACCAAAATTCTGTTGACGTGTTTCTGCTTCATGGATAGTGACTGCAAACACTACTTTTTTTATTTCAGCCGGGACTTTTTCTAAGTTAATTTCTACAACTTCATCATCTCCACTACCTGCTCCTGTTAAATTGTCCCCCAAATGCTTTACAGAACCACAGGCCGATTCTTTTTGGTTGTAAAAAATAAAATCCCGTTCACTGCTTACCTTACCATCTTCTTTAAGCATAAATGCTGAAGCGTCTAAATCAAATGCAGCACCATCAGTGGCACGCACATCCCATCCCAATCCAACAAAAATGGTTTTTAATCCCGGAGCTTCTTTAGATAAAGAAATATTACCGCCTTTTGAAAGTGATATAGCCATAATTGATCATCCTTAATTTATAAATTGTAATAAGTATAATGGGTTAGTAATATAATGAAATGATTACACATTGACTCCAAAATTTTTAGCAAGCGGATGCAAGCCTCCATCAAAGCCCTGCCCTACCGCACGGAATTTCCAATCACTTCCATGCCGATAGACTTCACCGAAAATCATCGCAGTATTGGTACTGGCATCTTCTGATAAATCATACCGGGCAATTTCTTTATTTGAGTCTCTATCGACAATTCGGATATATGCGGCAGAAACCATGCCAAAATTCTGGTGTCTTGTCTCTGCATCATGGATCGTAACTGTAAATGCTAATTTGTCAATATTTTGGGGAACCTTTGCTAATTCAATCGTTAATGTTTCATCATCATTGCCTCCGCCAATTTTGTTATCCCCAGAATGAGTTACTGACCCGCATGGCGATTTCAACTGATTATAAAAAATAAAATGACTATCGCTTATCACTTTGCCATTACTGCCAAGCATAAAACAGCATGCATCCAAATCGAAATCAGCACCATCCGTGGAACGAGCTTTCCATCCAAGACCAACAAGCACATTTTTAATTCCGGGAGCTTCTTTGGAAAGAGAGACATTCCCGCCTTTACTTAAAGAAACAGCCATATTACCCTCCTTCAATTAAAATATTAACATGAAATTCTATAGAAAAGCCTGAATAGTAGGCGCTATATCCTGAAAAGTTCGTCCATTTGCAGGCTCTCCTATGGCATGCATTTTCCACTCATTATCATGACGATAGACTTTGGTCATAATCTGAGCAGTATAATTTCCACCACCACTTAATGTATATTTTGCAATTTCTGCATTATTTTTCGTATCTACAATCCGGCAAAATGCGTTTTCAACTTGATTAAACGTTTGTCCTGTAAAACTGTTGACTACAAATACGAGATACTTAACATTCGCCGGTACTTTTTCAAGATCAACAATGATTTGTTCATCATCACCTTCACCAGCTCCAGTACGGTTATCTCCTGTATGAACAATACTTCCATCCTTACTTTTTAATTGCCTAAACCATACCACATCAACTAGCTTCTTCGTGTCATCAAACATAATGCAAGACGCATCGAGATCAATAGAACCTGGTGAACTTCCAAAAAATCCCTTTTTCTTGACGGCATCCCAGCCAAGCCCCATGATTACTTTTGTCAGCGTTGAGTTAGCCTCTTTTTTTAGAGATATTTTTTGCCCTTTTGATAAATTAACAGCCATGTTATCCTCCTTGTTTTCCAAAAAAACAATTTAACTGAAGTGTAAATCCAACGATCTAATTCAATCAACATTTTTTTTAATTTTTTACAAACTTTTTTTTTGTAACATGAAATTAAAGCTATGTAAACATGATATATACATATGGAACATATCCATTTCTTAAATTTTAATTCAGGTTGACTTTCCATCATTAACCCTTTAAATTTACGTTTCGATTTGACAAAACTATATTGTATATGGAATGGAATTTTATATTTTAATTAGCAATTATTTGCAGTGATGTAATATTGACTTATGTCAGAAGATATAAAGGCTTTCATTTTAGAGGTATCATGATTTCTGGTCAAAACATACTTATTGTCCACAATAGTGAATCAATAAGACAAAATATCAAGCAAGTCACCAACCTAACTGATGTGAATTATTTAGAAGCGGTTGATGGCAAGCAAGGATTAAAAATATCATTAGAAACCAAAATTGATTTGATCATCACGGGTATTGAAATGCCCCAAATGACGGGATTAGAATTATGTCATCGAATTAAATCCAATTCAAACACAAGAAGTATTCCTGTGATCATGGTGTGTCCTTCCTATACAGAAGACGATATTGATAAGGGCTTTAATGTCGGTGCATCTGCATATCTCTCAAATAATGAAATCAAAACAACACTCAAAAAGACGGTTGATAATATCATTCATAAAGCATTGCTTTATCAGAACAAACATATACTTGTGGTTGATGATTCCAAAGTCATTCTTTGTTTGGTTGAAGAAGGCTTGGCTAAAGCAGGTTTTAAAGTGATAACCACAATGAATGGTAAAAACGCTTTAGATATTTTAAAAGATGAACTACCAGACCTGATTCTAAGCGATATTGATATGCCGGTGATGAATGGTTTTGAATTTTGCCGTAATGTTCATGAAGACCCGGAATTATCAGGTATACCCTTTGTGGTGATGAGCACGAACAGCAAACGTGGACACATGCAACGGATGCTGAATATGGGAGCACAAGCTTATATTGTTAAGCCGTTCCATATGGATGAACTTGTCATTCTAGTCGAGAAATTACTTTCAGATCATTTTCTTATTCTTTTAAAAGAAAAACAACGACTGGATATTGAACGGAATATGATGTTGGCAAGTATCACCAGTTTAGTCACTGCACTTGAAGCAAGAGATCCCTATACCAAAGACCATTCATCAGCAGTTGCGGATATGTTGCGAGCTATGGCAAAAATATATGGTGAATCTGCAGAAAATTTAGAAATTATTACACTGGGAGGAAAATTACATGATATTGGTAAGATCGGTATTAGTGATAGTATCTTATTAAAACCCGGGCGGCTCACCAAAGAAGAATTTACAAAAATTTCTAGACATCCGATTATTGGTGCAAATATACTCAAATCCATTCCAAGCCTCTCTTCTGTGCTCGATATTGTCCGTTACCATCATGAACGTTTTGATGGGAAAGGCTACCCTTATCAGATTTCAGGAAACCGGATTCCATTCTGGGCACGAGTGACTGCTGTAGCAGACACCTATCATGCCTTAACTAGTGATCGTCCGTATCGGCAAGGTATGCCTAAAGAACCTGCTTTTCAAATTATTGAAGAAGTAAAAGGAACCCAATTATGCCCAGATGCGGTTGATCTTTTTTTCCAATGGATAAACTCTTCCTCTGATGAGGTTAATGAGGAATGACATTGATTATTTTCGATTTTCGATTTTCGATTGATTCCCAAAAACTATTGATTTTCAGATCCAAATCGAAAATCTGAAATCTGAAAATCTATATAAATTTTTCCTCATCGCCAATACTGATGTGTGCATTACTCCGACGCTTTTGGTACTGTTCTGCAAACCGTTCCTTTATTTTTTTTTCCACAACCAACGGAACCATACCGGAAATATCTGCACCAAAACTAGCCGCTTCTTTGATTAAAGATGAACTTGTGTATATCCAGCGAAGGCCTGTCATTAAAAACACAGTTTGAATATTTTTGTTGAGTTTTCGATTCATCATGGCGAGTTGAAACTCATTTTCAAAATCAGAAATTGCTCTTAATCCCCTTATTATTGCATGGGCTTTGCGAAGCTCTGCATAATCAACCAGCAGTCCATCATCTGAATCCACTTCAATATTCGGTTCATCCTTAAACGATTCTTGAATCATTGAAATACGTTCTTGCACTGTAAACAGGTATTTTTTTGCAGGATTTTTCAAAATCGTAATAATGATTTTATCAAATACGTTTAATCCTCTTTCAATAATATCTACATGACCATTGGTCAACGGATCAAATGATCCGGGATAAATTGCAATTTTGGGTTCAATGGCGCTCATTATATATCCTTTCTTTCTTCATATCGAAAAAACAATAATTGGGTTTTACTATAGCATCTAGTATCTACATGAGTTATTGTTTTATGTAAACATGAGTTATGTTTATCATATCCACTATACTGCTCTGCAATAATTAACGCATCATTTTTCAAACACATAGAATCGGCAACATGGGTTAGCGTTTCTAATACATGGGTCTGTTTATAGGGCGGATCAATATAAACAAAGTTAAACGTTGAGTGAAACTGCCTGAGACAATCTAAATTGTGATCAATATCCCATGAAATCACCTGAGACTTATCTTCAAATTGACAGACATGAATATTTTTATGAATGATTGCAAGCGCATCCCGGTGGTTTTCAATAAACACGCAATATTGAGCGCCCCGACTTAACGCTTCCATACCTATAGCGCCAGAGCCTGCGTAAAGATCAAGTACATACGCTTGTTCAATGCTTTCCCCAAGAATATTAAACACCGCCTCACGAATTTTTTCTGAAGTCGGCCGTGTAATTTTTCCAGATAAGGAATGCAATCGACGATTCTTTAATTTCCCGCCTACGACTCGTAAAGACATAACTTATCAATCCGTAACATCCGTGTAATCTGTTTAATCTGTGATCCTATTTGGGTAATTTTTTCACTTTTTTCATTAATATATCTTTGCTGATCCCTAGTTTTTTTGACGTAACCTGAATATCCTGATTATTTTCATTCATTTTCTTTTTAATAAATGCCCGTTCAAATTCATCTTTAGCGTCATTCAGGTTATTTATTGAAAATACCCAGTCATAGTTAAATCCATGAGCCATATCTTGCGCATGATGATACGGTACAGGTAAATCACAGAGTTCAATACATTCTTTTTTGACCATAATGACTAGCCGTTCCATTAAATTTTTTAATTCACGAACATTGCCGGGCCATGTATATTTACTTAAAGCATCAATTGCTTCCTGACTGATTTTTTTTGTAGCACACCGATATTGAACAGTACTTTCTTTAAGAAACGCTTCAATTAATTTAGGGATATCTTCAATTCGGTTTCTTAATGCGGGAACTTCTATTGGAATTACATTTAACCGATAATACAAATCCTCACGAAATTTACCTTCATCGATTAGTTTTTCTAAATCCTTATTCGTAGATGCGATAACTCTAACATTGACCTGAAGAATTCTGCTGCCGCCAAGTCGCTGAAATTTTTGTTCCTCAAGCGTCCTTAAAATAATCGTTTGGCCTCTTAAACTCATATCTCCGATTTCATCAAAAAAAATCGTGCCACGATTTGCCATTTCAAATTGACCAATATGTTTTACAGAAGCGCCTTTTAATGCACCTTTTTCATGACCAAACAATTCACTTTCAATTAATTCATCTGGAATTGCTGCGCAATTCACTGTAATTAATGGCTCTTCAGCCCGACTACTAAATTGATGCAACGTGCGAGCAACCAATTCCTTGCCAGTTCCATGTTCACCTGTAATGAGAATCCAAGCGTCTGTTGGCGCAGCTATAGCAATCTGCTGCTTTAAATGATTAATCGCTGAACTGTTGCCATTGATCGTGTGTTTTTCTAAATTCTTTTTCCTGAGATATTTATTTTCTTCCTGTAGCCGTCTAAAATTCAATGCATTATTCATAGACACAATCACCCGATCTATTGAAAGTGGCTTTTCAATAAAATCAAATGCACCGAGCTTTGTTGCATTTACGGCAGTTTCGATATTACCATGTCCCGTAATCATGACTACCTGCAAAGCCGAATTAATTTTTTTAATTTCTTTTAAGGTTTCAATTCCATCAAGCCCGGGCATCCATATATCAAGCAAAATAAGGTCTGGGGATTCCGTATCAATAATTTTTAATGCCTCATACCCATTTGGAGCCGTCAGCACATCAAATCCTTCATCCAAAAGAAGACCGCTTAAGGATTGAAGAATTGAAGGTTCATCATCTACAATTAAAATTGTTGGAAACATATAGTTCTCCGTTATTATAAATTTTTAGTTTTAGTTTTTAATTTTTTGTAGGCAATTTGTTTCAAAATCGAAAATCGAAAATCGAAAATAATCAAAATGTTATGATACAGAAAACTCAATAACAAATTTAGCGCCTTTTGGATAATTGTCCTGAACATGGATAATGCCATTGTGACCAACCACAATAGAACTCACAATAGCCAATCCTAATCCCATTCCTGTTTTTTTGGTTGAAAAATAAGGTTCAAAAAGTCTTGTTTTTTCTTCATCAGAAATCCCCTGACCTGTATCCGAGACTTCTAAACGAACGATTTTTAAAATTGCATCATACGAAAGCGAAACCCGTATTATTCCAGTTTCCTGAATGGCTGAAATTGCATTATCAATCAAATTAATCAAGGCCTGTTTCATCTGCTGCCGATCAAGATTTATTTTGGGAACATCATCACCAACCTGAATCTGAAACTCAATATGCGGATTACTGTCCTTATAAAGTACAATGGTCTCGTCAATGATATCAGACAATTTAGCTGGTTTTAAATTGACCGTTGGAAATCGGGCAAAGGTTGCAAATTCATTCACAAGATTCCGGATTAACTCCACATGATCTATAATGGTTGTGGTACATTCATCAAATATCGAATCGTTGACTACAGATGAATATTTACGTTTTAATCGCTGGGCAGAAAGTGAAATCGGAGTCAATGGATTTTTCACCTCATGTGCAATACGACGGGCTACTTCACGCCATGCAAGCATTCTCTGCGCTTTTTCAATTTCTGTCATATCATCAAAAACAATCACCATTCCCATCTGAAAACCTTTATCATTTTTCAACGCATTCACATGAGTAAGAAAACTTCGCGGCCGTCCATCTATGATCAAGCTTACCGGTAATTCAATACCATCCCGAGACATGCTTACTTTTTCTTTTATTTCATTCGCTAATTGTAAACGCTGGCCTTTAAGTAAATACCTAAAACTCTTGGTTAAGATTTCATCTGCTTTAACATTTAAAAGCTTTTCCGAAGACTTATTGATTGTCGTTACGATTCCTCTATCATCTAAAGAAATAACCCCTGCTGAAATATTTTTTAAAACAATTTCCATGTACTGACGTTTTTCTTCAATTTCAGCATTCTGCTGCCTCAGTATTTTATCAGATAGCGCTAGTTTTTCTCTACCTGAATATAATTCATGGGTCATTTTGTTAAATGCATCCACCAGACTTCCAATTTCATCATCTGTTGCCACTGGAATATAAAAATTAAGATCACCTTCAGCTATACGCTGTATTCCAGCAGATAATTCTTTTAATGGCCCTGTAATTGATTTGGCAAGATAAAATGCGAACCAAACAGCACAGAATATAACAAGCAATGCAACAATGGATAATGCAATATAATAAGTCAATTGAATAGGGGCTTTTAACAATTTGATTTGCTGGTATTCTTCAAAGCCACTTGAAATGGACACCAGTTTTTGTGAAAGACCTTTAGGAATAATCTGGTCGATTACAATAAAGCCTTTTGCATCCTGAACCTGAACACCAAATGGATACGCACACAAACTTCGAATTAACTCCCCATCTTGAATTTCTTCAGTAATCATGCGCATTTTTTTTGTCCCCATATCTTTTTGAAACTGATCACTATCAATGGGTTTTATCATACTCGGTTGAAATTTAGGATCTAATACATAGGTAATTCGTAAGAAATGCTCGTTATATATCTCAAGAACATGCAGCTTAAATTCTTGTTGAAGTAGGGTAATCGTATAGTCGAGTTTTTTCAAATTGGCGGGATCCGTAAAATCAGTTGATGATAGTTGTTGAGCAGTTTTTTGTAACAAAATCAAATGGTTTTCTTCAATGAAAGTATAAAGGTTTTGTCCCACCTCCAATGAATTCACCAGCGCCTCTTCTACAAGAACATTAAACCAGAACTTCATACTTGTAGTGATAAAATGAATCGAAAAGAAAAACAAAATGATCGTGGGAAGTAGAGTTAAGGAGATAAAAGCAACTACGAGTTTCATGCGTAGTGAAGAGCCTATCACATTATGCCTGCGGTCATAATAGAGTTTAACAAGATTTCTAAAAACCAAAAAAATCAATAAAAGAAGTAATAAAAGACTAATGTTGATCAGAATGAACATGAGAATAGCATTTGAAACGAGAATGTTCGTGTTGACCTGAATCACCTGCGTTTCAGCAATCGTCAGAAGCCATACAAGCAAAATAATAATGAAAATAAGAATGACTTCCCGTTTTCTTCTTCGGTTTTCTTCTTTTGAAATATGGTTTAAAAAATTCGTAAATCGGTTTTTAAACAT
>PDZT01000118.1:0-6930 GCA_002753105.1 Deltaproteobacteria bacterium YD0425bin50
AAGAAAAATAATTCCTGGTTCCACATCCATTTTACAAGGAATCATCTGATTAATTGCTTCAACTAATCCTAGCTTTATAGCAAATTCTTTGATTATTGGGAGGTGATTAACAGCATATGCTGCAATTTTATTTCTCTCAATCTCTTTTTCTTTTTCTTTTTCAATAGGCAGTCTCATTTTTTCACTTATTTGCTAAATTTATTGTATTTTTAAACTAATGAAACTGACTATACACTATTTGTTATTATTTGTCTAGTGCAAACTAAGTTTACATTTTATAAATAATATAAAAAATCAATTATTTTTTATCCATAGGGTGTGAAATGTGTGTTTTATGGACAGAGGATCATGGGTTTGAATTTAACCCAATTTATGTAAAATGTTAATGACATCTGATTTCAAGGCAATTTAGATAACCCAAGTTCCTCAAGGAATTTATTATGAGTATCTTTTGCCTTCACTATTGTTTCCTCAATTTTAATCAGGTCTTTGTTGATTTGTTTAATATCAATGATTTCCTCTGGCTCTGCTGTACTAACATACCGCGATATATTCAAATTGTATTCGTTCTTTTCAATTTCTTCCATTGAAGCGCATTTTGAATAACGCTCTTCTTCCTTACGAAACTGATACATCTCAATAATCTTTTCAATGTGTTCGTCTAAAAGGAAATTTTGCCGTTTTCCTTTTTCAAAGTGTTCGCTGGCATTAATGAATAGAACATCATCAAATTTTTTGCATTTTTTCAGCACAAGAATGCAAACCGGAATTCCGGTAGATAATATAATGGACTTTACGGCGCATCTGTTTTTCAAATGTTGGGGCATCTTTTTCGTTTTCATTATACCAAACGGCTAAAGGTGTCCGTTTGTCTTTTTCATCAAGCTTTGGATAATCTATGCCAAGCTCTTTTGCTGCAGACGTCTCATAATTATCTGAAAGATAGCGTAAAAACAAGAACGACAACATATAATCGCGGAAGTCATCCGCATTCATGGTGCCACGTAATTGGTCGGCAATACTCCAAAGAGTCGCTCCTAATTGTTTTTGCATTTGATCAGTCATTGTTTAATCCCTTATATAGTAAAACCACCCCTTCAGGCTTCGCCTGACACCCCTCCAAAGGAGGGGAATTTAAAGAGGGGTGATTTTGCAGAAAAATAATTATCTCTTCCATGTGATTTTTAACATCTGCATCGCTGATATGGATTACTGTCAAACCAAGTCCTGTTAAAAAAGCATCTCTTTGGTCATCATACTCAATCTTGTTGTCGTGGCTACTGCCGTCAACCTCAATAACTGTGCATTTTTCAGCACAATAAAAATCCACAATATAATTGCCGATGATTTTTTGCCGATCAAAATCTAAACCTAAAAACTGTTTTTTCTTTAACCTGTTCCATAGAAGTACTTCAGCCAGATTTCCTGCCTTGCGTAAAGTCTTAGCCCGTTCTTTTAACGCATGATTATATGGCAAAGACATATAAAGACTCGTACATCTCCCCATCATTCCCCTCCTCTGGAGGGGTGCCCGAAGGGCGGGGTGGTTCTTTCTTCATCAGCAGATGGGAAAAGCTGCTGCATCAAGCCTTTTTTATGAGCTTTGAGAGCGTCTATTTTTTCAGATTGGGCGGTGATAAGTTCATCGACGGAGGAGAAGCAGTCAGCGATTTTTTGCTGTTCGGGTGGCTGAGGAGACAAAGCTTGAGTTGATAAAAATTTTTGAATTGAAATATTGAAGCGTCCTGTTCTTGCTCCTTCATTGATTAAACTATGTAGCTGAACATCGTGTATTCCTGATTCAAAGTACCATTCCCAGAAGGTTGGATTTTCACCCTCATTGAAACGAAAGCATTTGTATATAGGAGAAACTAACCCGCTTGTGTAATGTGACAGTCTTTTTATAGTTCCATAAGTGAATGATTTCGTTGTTCTATCATTATAAACAAAGTCATTGATAGTTATCTTGGTATATCTGTCAACATTTTTGCCGGCAATCTTTTTACCAAAATAATCACCTTGATGGATAATGCCATGTTCAGCAGATAGGGTCAAAATAGTATTTTCATCTGTGACTTTTGCTTTATCACAAACGGGTTTAGCAATCTGCTGTATAGTCTTCTCCTCCCACTCCCCCGCATCCCGAAACTCAGGAAACCGAAGTTTGGGCACGGTTTCCCCTTCGGCGGGGAAAAGCGCTTGCATCAGCCCTTTTTTATAGGCTTTGAGGGCATCGAGTTTTTTGGCTTCGACGGTGATGAGTTCATCGATGGAGGAGAGACAATTGGCGATTTTTTGTTGTTCTTCCATTCTTGGAATCAAAATATCAAATTTAGATATATTTTCCTGAGAAAGTGTTGGTATTGCTCCACCTACGACGCATTCTCTTATTTGCTTTTGGATAGAATAATTTGATACAATTAAAAATAAGAATACACTATTAATCTCAATTAGTTTAAATACGACCAACTGTGGATTGATTGTTGTTTTATCTGGTAGATTTTTAACAAATGCAGCTTTACCAAAAGAGGAACCTGTTTTAACAAGAACGGTATAACCATCTTTTAGTATTATTTCAGGAGATTCTTCATATTTTTTCCAAGAAATATATGTCGCTTTATCAAACGACAAAGAACCTGTATCAGTTATATTTGATGGACTTAATGAAATTGCACCTTCTACTTCTTTAACTATGTCCTCAGTTGTATAACCTCTATAACCAATTCTACCTTTTATTTCAATGAGTTTTCCCAATTCGGTTCTTTTCCAATCATCCTTAAACTCAGGAAACCTTAGCTTAGGCGCCAAACCTTTACTTTTTTTTTCGTGTTCTCCGTGGTTCATTTCTCTACAGACCTTTAACTTTAATAAGCATTTCTGCCGCCGAGAATTCTATTTTGGAAAACGCAAACCATTTTTTTCCCAAATCTTTCAGCGTTAAATGTTTAAAGGCTTTGAATCGGTCACAATTTGTGACCGATTCATCTTTTTCACTGTAAGTAAGTTGAAATCTGAACTTTTGAGGAAATCGTTTAATATTGGGCTGCAAAACTCTCAACACTGTTGAGAGTTTTGTATTGCCAGGTGGTGTACGTTCAAAAAAACATTCTGAAATTTGCCGATCGATAAGTGCGGTATTGATCTGACTATATGCCTTTTGGCGTGCCTGCTGAATCAGTTTTAGAAGTTCATTAAAATCTTTTTGTGTAGGAATCTGTTGATTATTTTTACTCATACACACTCCCCCAGCACAAAACGGGCTTTTTCGCGTCGCAGCATCTCGTAAGGTGACATGAAGCGTATTCCCAAGCCAGCACATACGTTAGGTATTTTAATTCTTTTTTTCGTATTGGCAGCCACTTCATGGGTTACTACAATATGTTTATTTGCCAGAGCGTGAGCTATCAGATAATAATCCGCCACCTGCAAAAAGAGGCTGACTGCCGCCGGATCGTACCCCTGGCTCATTGACCATGTACTTAATTTTGAAAACTGAGTTGCAACAGCAGAATCTGTTTTTAAGAATAAATCATGTCCCTGTTCTTGTATCCAGTCTGTAAGTTCATCACCTCCGGCTGCTATCTCATCTGATACTTTATCTATACTGTAAACCTGTTGGGTTGAGTTTTTTTCAATAAGCCAATTCCAGAATGCCGGGCAGAAGTCCAGACCATAGTGAAGATTCTTTGCCTGTATAAAAACATTTGCATCCAAAAGATAGGTCATATCATTACCCCCAATTCACGGGCTGCTTCATAAAAAGTCTGCGTCTTCTTAATACCCAGCATTCTAAAGGCATCTTGATAGAGAGTGAATCCCTCCATAGTGCTGGAAAGCACTGCCCGTGCAAAGAGTTTTCCGGTGCGGGCGCTTAACGTCCGGTAAAAATTGCCGCCTCCACTTCCCTTAGTAATCGAGTGATTTTTTTTGATTTCATCACGGTAATACTTCCGGAATTCTGATTTATTAAGATAGCCTGCGTCATATATTCGGCGCACCACTACCAGGCTGCTGACTTTAAACAGTCTTGCTAAGCGTTGTATTTCTTCATCAATTGGAGCATTTTTTTGAAATGCCTGTCGTGTTTCATTTATAGGCATCAGAAATTCTGCTGCGACTTCATTACACCACCGTTCATAATTTTGCTCAGAAATCCGCCCAACTTCAGTGTCGGAGATTCCGCTTGCACCCAGCAACAGGTGAGCCAGTTCGTGAGCCAGAGTAAACATTTGAGCTGCCTTACTATCAGAGGCATTGATAAATATCAGCGGTGCATAATTATCAGAAAGGGTAAAACCCCGGAATTCATCAACAATAAGTTTTCGGTGGCTGTTGCTTCCTACAATGGAACTAGACATAACTAAAACTCCAGCATCTTCAGTTTTAGAGACCAAAAAACGAAAAGTTTCTGTCCATGAATGCAATTTTAGGCGGTCTTCAGTCGTTATGTTAAATCTGGTTCTCATCATGGTTGCTACTGCAATAGGATCACTTTCTTGGGTTGCTGAACCTACAAAATCAATCGTATCGAGAGAATATGCTCTCGCGTAATCGCGAAACCAATCCTGTCTTTGCTGACACAAGTAAATGGTATCTAATAAATTAGGAGTCAAACGGTTTAGACGGCGGTTGTTTTTTGTCCTAAAATCAGAAATTGGTAAAGCTTCATGCGGCGGTTCAGGTAAAAACAAATATCCAGTGGGAACATTTACTGTTTTGGCAAATGCCTCTAATTGCTTCAAAGTAGGTTGAGATTCTGTTTTTAACCAATTTTCAATTTTGGGAAACTTCTTTATGAGCATTGATATTTCAATATCAGCCCGATCAATAGCCCATTCAAGCAATTTTGGATTCACGAATGTCTTAACAGTATTACTCATACGCTGCCAACCCCGCTATCTCTCGTCCGCCGGCAATTTTTTTCAGGAGTGGAATCAGGTCTTCCATAAGTTCCAGCTCCTTATTTGTCCTCTCTTTCCAGCCCAATCTGAGCGGTTCCATCAAATCGCTGAGCTTCTCCCCATCAAAAATCATGCGATCTATGATTTTTTCCACAAAAACCTGTAACTCTTCCGGTTCCAATCCGTGCTTTTGGGCTGCCGCTGCCATTTCTTGGACGGCTTTTTCCGACTTGAATTTTTGATAGCCTTCCCGAATTTCCTTTTCGTTTAAAGCTTCCCCAGCTTTCAGAGTGTTGATATAAGCGATAATATCTTCACGCTCTTCCATTAAATTGGCACTGGAACAGAGCAGGTTTATAAGTTGCTCACGTGTCATTTTTTGTTGTTTTGGCTCGCTTTGTGTATATTTTGAGATGAGCGACATTATATAGTCATAGTCTATGATTGCAGAGGAAAAAAGGACGAACTCAAAATCCAGTTTATCAACATCAGGATTTGCGCAGGTGGTATCTTTGCCTTGCTGTTCCTTTAATCGCTGGGCTGTTTGGAGGTATGCGCTGCGGAAAGCGCGCATGGTATCTTCGGGTATGCGCTCTTCAATTTTTGCACTATCTTCCGCACTCAAGTCAGTATATTGGTCAAGCTGGGTTTTAAGCCGCTGTACTTCTTTAAATTTATTGATAAACTCGCCCCGCGCCTGATCGCCTTTCAGATTATTCACCTCTTCCGGTAAGCAAGAGAGCCCCTGTGACTCCATGAATTTTTCCAGTTCGCTTACTGCTTTTTCCAGTTTTTCGACAACCACAGGCGCCGGATCAACCAGCCATATTTCTTTGGCTTTATTAATATCCTGACCTGAAAACAAGGCAATGGCGTCGTCCACTTCTTTGGACTGTTGTCTGAAATCAAGAATATTTCCATAAGGCTTGGTGTCATTTAGCACGCGGTTTGTTCTGGAAAAAGCCTGTATCAATCCATGAGTTTTAAGGTTTTTATCCACATACAAGGTGTTTAAGTACTTGGAGTCAAAGCCCGTGAGGAGCATATCAACAACGATCACCACATCAATTTTGTTTTTATGGGGATAGTCTGTATTGGAGTATTTCTGGTCTTTGATTCGCTTCTGGACATCCTGATAGTATAAATCAAACTCGTTTATGCGGTAGTTAGTGGCGTATTGTTTGTTATAGTCGTAGATAATTGCTTTCAGCGCTTCCTTTTTTTTATCTGGTTCTTCTTCGTTATCGGCTTTTTCCTGAGGTAAGTCCTCCTGAATCTGCTGAACATCTCTATTGCCTTCCGCTGGTGGAGAAAATACACAAGTAACATTTAAGAATTTATATTCTTCATTCTCTTTATGACGCTTTTCCTGCTCCGTTTTAAATAGCTCGTAATATTCAATGGCGTTGTTGATAGAAGCAGTTGCCAGAATAGCGTTGAATCGCCGTGAGTTTGTAGCCGCATCATGTTTATCCAGTATCGCTTCCACAATAGCCCTTTGACTGATGATATCGGTAGTTTTCGCCGCTTTATTTCCATCAGGTTTATAGTAATCAACATGAAAACGCAGAACATTTTGGTCGTCTATAGCATGTGTAATGGTGTAGGCATGTAATTGTTTTTCAAAAATATCCCTGGTGGTTTTAAATGATCCTACTGTGCCATCAACTTGTTTATAGGTAGCATTTCCTTCAAATATAGGCGTTCCTGTAAAACCAAAAAGCTGGGCTTTGGGAAAAAAATCTTTGATGGCTTTATGGTTTTCGCCAAACTGTGAGCGGTGGCATTCATCAAAAATAATGACAATTCTTTTATCTCGGAGCGGCTCTAACCGTTCTTTATAGGTTTGCCTTCCTTTTTGTTTATTGTTCTGATTTCTTTTGCTGTTTTCATCAAGAGCAAGTCCCAGTTTCTGGATTGTGCTCACAATCACTTTATCACTGTAGTCTTCGGAAAGTAGTCGTTGTACCAAAGTTTCAGTGTTGGTATTTTCTTCAACGCATCCTTCCTGAAACTTATTGAACTCTTC
>PDZT01000118.1:7797-11068 GCA_002753105.1 Deltaproteobacteria bacterium YD0425bin50
ATCGCGGAATGTGTATTTAAGGTCTTTAAGCTTATTGATTAAAGATTCTTCTATTTGCTTTTCAGATGTCATTCACATCTTCCCATGCTTGAAGGTGCCAATTAATCATATATTAATCCATGAGATTCATAATTACCAGTTCTTATGTCTTTTACAGCATTAATTTGTTCGGTTTTTTGTAAACCAATTCATTTTTTTGTATTTTTTGCTCTTATTGCCTCTTAGTTATCATTTTAACATTCCAAGTTTATTATTCTTCCTTGAAACACAAGCGGTGGTTAATCCATTACTCGATATTCTTAGCTCTCAATTTTATCAATTATATCTACTACTTCCTCTACTGCACTTTTAGCCTCATTCAACCCTTTACCTATACCTCTGAATGCAGAAGGATCTGTTTCGCCATATTCGTTTGTCATGTCACGAACATTCTTCTGAACAGTAATAATAGCAAATAGACTCAGCACAAATGAAATTCCATAAAAACCCTTTTCACTTAAAGCCATTGTAACATTAAACAATCCAATTCCTAATAGTGCTATAGATGCAAAAAATACTGCCCACGATATACCTAAAAATACGTTAGTAACCGGAATACCTTCTTCTCTATCCCTAACTGTTTTTTGTAAAGTTATAGATGAATACATAGCTAACAAAAAAACCGCAAAATAATATCCTTTCTCATTTAATTGAATAGTTGCGTTCCAAAGCCCAATTAAGTAGCTAATTACACCAATTCCTAGTGCCACCCATGTAACACCTATATAGGCAGCTGTTGGTTTATTTGAATTTGAAATAGCTTTATTTAGTTGCACGTTAACGTTTCCTCTTTTTGTCATCATTAAACCTTTCCTTGTTGCCTTAAACACTAGTTTTAAGGCAAAAAAATAAATACTTTTTAGTAGTAGAATCATTTTTATCCTATTTTAATAATGGCTCTTACATTTATTATCTTTATCAAGCTCTCTGAGTATAGTTTCAATTTTCTCATTTAATATCCCCTCTTAATTCTTCATTTTTTTTTGTTATAATATCAAAACTTAACACCTCATAATAATTATTTCAACTTTTTTTCATCTTCTTTAGCATCATAAGGCTATCATTAAGCGAGTTTATATAGCATTTCTCTATATTTTTGTAAAATATTTGCATGATTGCAATCTATTTTAACGACTTCAATATTTTTACAAAAAGCATCTATATTATTTGCAGATAGATTTATCAAATATTCTTCTTCTATATTTGAACTGTTTTCCTTTTTCATTGCTTTAAACAATCTAATCTTAGATGAATTAAGCTTTCTTGAGAGAAATTGATTAGATATTACATTTTCAGCTTTTCTTGTATCAATAAGCTTTTTAATATATTCGTCATTAAATCCTTCTTTTATGAATATCTGTTTTATATCTTCAGTATCTTCATCATAATTGCGTGTTCTATTATCAATTATTCGATCATCAGGTAAAAAAGTATCTAATAAAACAATATTTATATCAGTTATTCCTTCTTCTTCAAGAATTACAGCCATTTCAAGAGCAATTTGTCCACCATATGACCAGCCTAGTAAATGATAACTATCAATTTTATTTATCTTTTTTATCAAATTTAAGTAATGTCTTGCCAATAAATTGAGGCTATTTATTTTAATATCGTGATACAAGTTGTAGTTATCTACTCCATAGCAATTAAATTTATTTTGAAATACTTTTGCTAAATCATGATATACTTCACACCCTCCTGTTGCTGGATGAATCATGAAAAGATTTGGTATATCTTTTTTAAATTCATTCATTGGAATAAGATAATCATATTCATCTGACTTTATTATAGCTTGACTCAACTTTTCAATTGTAGGATTTGCAAACAATTCTGAAACCTTTAAACTTATATTCGTAGCATTTTTTATTCTGCTTATAACCTGAATAGCAATAATCGAATTACCCCCTAATCTAAAAAAATTATCCTTTATTCTTATTTGTTTTACTCCAAGTATATCTTCCCATATTTTACAAAGCTTTTGCTCAAGATCTGTCATGGGAGGATTGTTATCTTCATCAGTTTTTATATAAGGTTCAGGAAGAGAGCTTCGATCTATCTTTCCGCTTATACTTAAAGGGATATCTTTAAGATGAATAAATATGTTTGGAATCATATAATCTGGAAGTTTTGATGATAAATATCCTGATATTTTTTCATAAGATATTTCATTTTCTGAAACATAATATCCAACTAAATATTTATTCCCTGATCTATTTTTCACCAATACAGCGCATTTAGATATTTCAGGATATTCAAGCATCCTTGATTCTATCTCGCCAAGTTCTACTCTAAATCCCCTAATTTTGACCTGATAGTCATTACGTCCTAAAAATTCAATATCACCATCAGGTAGCCATCTTGCTATATCCCCTGTTTTATAGATGCAAACGTTTTCTTTTTTTATTTTATCTTCATAAGAAGCAAAAGGATTATCTATAAATCTTTCTTCTGTAAGTTTTTGATTATTTAGATATCCTCGGGCTATCCCTGCTCCACCTATATAAAGCTCACCTTTTACACCTATAGGCACAGGATTTAATTTTGAGTCCAAAATATAGACGGTCTTGTTTTTAATAGGTTTTCCTATATTTATATTTGATTTATCTATAGAGTGATAAGATATAGTAGAACAAACAGTTGCTTCTGTTGGACCATATGAATTAATAAATTTTGTTTTTAAAGACCATAAATCCATTACAGATTTATCGCAGACTTCTCCTCCAGTTATTAAAATTTTTACTGTCGATAATTCAGGAAGTAAAGGGATTAAAGATGCAGATATTATCAATGTGTCAATATTATGATTATTTATATAAGAAACAATATGACTAATATCAGTTCTAAATTCATCTTTTATAAGGTGAAGGGTCAAGCCATTGCAAATAGATGTAAATAATACTTCAACAGATACATCAAATATAAATGGCATAATATGTAAAACATTTTTTCCATAATTTGTTTTTTGAGCTGTCACCAAATTGCTTACACTGCTATGCTCAATCATAACTCCTTTTGGAAATCCAGTTGAACCAGATGTATAAATTATATATGCCAAATCACAGGGTTTATTTATACAAGGAGGATTTTCTTTAGGCATATTATTTAGCTGAATTAAATCCAAAGAAGTTAGAGTAAACTTTATACCGCTATCTTTTGATTTATAATCGAATCTATCTTTTGGTTCTTTAGTGTCATAAGGGACATAAGCAGCGCCTGCTTTAAGTATTCCTAG
>PDZT01000119.1 GCA_002753105.1 Deltaproteobacteria bacterium YD0425bin50
TCATCTTGAATCCAAGTTTTTGAACGTTTTTCAAGTGATGTATTTTTCATAAATATCCATTATTCAAGGCATTTCTTGAACCGTTTAAAAAATAAACTCTATCGATATATCATTATTGATATATCGAGAAAAGTATGTTATTGTGCTTTCTCAATTTAACCCAATATAACTAACCTCTTGATAGGAGACAAGCATGAAAATGAAAAACCGGTATGGATATGTATTTCTGTTGTTCGTTTTACTTTATCCTGCTTTATGCATGGCTGAAACGGATCATTTTATCCTTTTATCAACGACTATTGGCCCTATTGATTCTGGAATCGTTGATGTTTTAGAAACTCAGTTTGAAAAAGAAACAGGCATTCGAGTCCGTCATGTTGGAGCTGGTACAAGCGCAGCACTGAAAATCGCTGAAAAAGGCGATGTGGATATTGTGATGGCTCATGCCAAGTCTGTTGAAGAAGAATTTGTAAAAGCTGAATTTGGAACCGAACGCGTACCCTTAATGTATAATGATTTTGTCATCTTAGGCCCAAGTAATGATCCTGCAGGTATTCAACAAATCAAAACCGCCGCTGAAGCTTTAAAAATAATTGCTGAAAAAAAAGTCCCTTTTGTTACACGGGGAGATAAATCAGGAACGCATTTAGCAGAACTCAAAATTTGGGAATTATCAGGAACCAAACCATCTGGGGATTGGTATATTGTATATGAAAAAGGTGCAGAAGGAAATGCTCCCACGCTTCGTTTTGCAGATGAAAAAATGGCTTATGTTTTTATTGATCGCGCCAGTTATCTATCATTAAAAGATCAGATTAAACTCAAAGTATTACTTGAAAATGATAAGGCATTATTAAATTACATTACACTCATTCCTGTAAACCCAAAAAAAATGTCCAAAGGTCAATTATACTGATGTGATGATTTTTGTGAATTGGCTAACCGCTGTTGACAAAGGTCAACAGATTATCAAAAATTTTGGAAAAGATAAGTATGGAAGCCCATTATTTTATCCAAATTCAAAAGAATGGATCGCTTCACAAGGTAAGTAATAAACTTGTATCAACCATAATAAACTATTATTATTCTTTTAGGAGGAAACACCCATGAAACGTAATTGGATTCAATCTTTAGGGTCTGTAAAACTTATTCTTTGTCTTGCGCTTATACTTTGCGCATCCATTCCAGTATCCACAGTTGCAGCCACAAAAAATATTATTTTAGCAACAACCACAAGCACTCAGGATTCAGGACTTTTAGATGTGCTCATTCCAATTTTTGAAAAAAACACAGGTTATTTTGTAAAAACCATCTCCGTTGGGTCTGGAGCAGCCATGAAGATGGGCGAAAAAGGCGAAGCAGATGTACTTCTTGTTCATTCACCTAAAGCAGAAAAAAAATTTATGGAAGAAGGGTATGGTACGAATCGAATGTTAGTGATGCATAATGATTTTATTATTGTAGGCCCAGCATCCGACCCTGCAAAAATCAAAGGGCTAAAATCCGCAACAGATACCCTTAAAAAAATTTCTGAATCCGGATCGTTGTTTTTAACCCGCGCAGATAAATCCGGTACACATTCATTAGAACTAAAAATATGGGAAGCCTGCAATATCAATCCTGAAAATCAAAAATGGTATCAACAAACTGGACTTGGAATGGGACAAACGCTAAATATCGCTTCTGAAAAATCAGCTTATACTATTGCTGATCGAGGAACTTATCTTGCCACAAAAAAAACTCTTGCACTTGATATTCTTTGTGAAGGCGATACAATTCTGTTAAATGTGTATCATGTAATTCAAGTCAATGCGAGTAAATGGCCTAAAGTCAATGCAGAAGGTGCCAAAGCGTTTGCTGATTTTATGGTGTCTAAAGAAACGCAAAACATCATTTCAGAATTCGGAAAAGATAAATTTGGTGCTCCATTATTTTATCCAGATGCAGGTAAAAAAGATGAAGATGTGGGAAAATAAATAAGTTATGGCTTTAATTTTAGACGGGATCAAAGAAGCAATTCATTTACTTGTGAGCTTTGATCCCGAAGTCTTTTCAATTATTGCATTGTCACTTAAAATTTCGGGAACAGCGACTCTAATTAGTTTAGTGTTTGGAGTCGGCTTAGGAACATGGCTGGCTTTGGCATCGTTTCCCGGAAAACGAATACTGGTTAGTGTGATGAACACAGGGATGGGACTTCCGCCAGTGGTCGTTGGTCTTTTTGTAACGATTATGCTGTGGCGAAACGGGCCATTGGGTTTTTTTGGAATTCTTTATACTCCAATGGCGATGATTATCGCCCAAACCATTATCGCCACGCCTATTGTGATGGGAATTTCCCTCTCAGCAATTCAACATCTTCCCCAAAATTTACGACTCCAGATACTTGCATTAGGCGCATCTCGACTACAACTCGTATGGATGCTGATTAAAGAAGCAAAACTTCCCTTATTAGCTGCTGTTATGGCTGGATTTGGCGGTGTTATCTCGGAAGTTGGCGCATCGATTATGGTTGGAGGTAATATCAAAGGCTATTCCCGTGTGTTAACAACCGCTACAGTCATGGAAACGAGTAAAGGAAACTTTGATATTGCAATTGCCTTGAGTCTGATTTTATTGCTTCTTTCTTTTTTCATTAATGCGATCTTGACCTATATTCAACAGCAGGAAAGGCCAAGGTAATACTGCTTAAAATGAATCCAATCATTGAAATCAGGGATATCAAAGTTATTCGCGGAGGCGTAGAAGTATTGGATATCCCGAACCTAACAATTCAGGAAGGCCAGATTGTATCAGTCATTGGTCCAAATGGTTCAAGCAAATCAACGCTTTTATTAACTTTGGCGTGCCTTCTGCCACGATTTCAGGGAGACATATTTTTTAAAGGCAAGCCCCTTTGTTCTAAAGAGGATCAATTCCAGTATCGTCGAAAAATGGCAATGGTGTTTCAGGAACCTTTGTTATTTGATACCACTGTGTTTAAAAATGTGGCTTCGGGTTTAAAGATTCGCGGAGTAAACCGTAAAATGATTCCAGACAAAGTCAATTATTATCTGAATCAGCTTGGTATTACCCATCTTTCAAACCGTTCAGCACGAAAATTGTCTGGAGGTGAAGCTAAGCGCACAAGTTTAGCACGAGCATTTGCTCTTGAACCAGAAATTCTTTTTCTTGATGAACCGTTTACTGCATTAGATCCGCCAACACATGATATGCTAATCCATGACTTAAAGCGGATATTAGGTGAAACTCAAAAAACAGCAATCATGGCAACACATGACTTGCTGGAAGCAATCCGAATATCACATCACATTGTGGTGATGAATCAGGGAAAAGTAATCCAGCAAGGAACGCCTCAAACCATTGTAGATCATCCTGCAAATACGTTTGTTTCTGATTTTATGAATCGATTTTTTCAAGCATATCGAGATTTAGGCCTTATGAAAGAAAACAAATTGATCAATATAATCAGCAATTTTTAACAGTTGCTGTTTTGACATATGATCATAGGATTTATGGCCAACGGTGGAAATAATGGAAAGGCCTTGCTGTATGCCGACTTCAGACATCCGTTTAAAAAAAGGACTAATGTTGAGGATGTTCATTGGCTTTATAAAATAAAAATCAAATTGTGCCTGAGCGCTTTGAACTGTAAGCTGAACAAGCTTGTCCGTATAGGTTTTAGGACTTGGATTGTTGCGGATAAGCGTTACCAGTTGTTTTGCCAGTTTACCAACAGATTCAGAAAGAGGACATTCCATATAATACTTATGATGCGTTGAAACGCCTTTTTGCTCAATCCATAAAAATGTTTCCAGAAAATCAGCAATGCGCAATATCTGATCCGAATTCATATGATCGTATGACCGCTTTGAAATTGGAGACATAATCGATAAGCCTGTTTTTTTACCCAATACTATCATTTGTTGAATAAAGGGACTAATTTTCAACTCAATCATAGGGTTAATAAAGTAATGATCGATTTGTATAGCGGTTCCTGTAACTGTAATATCAACAAGCTGGGATGTATGAAGCTTAGGAATCGGCTTTTCACGTAATTTGCTTATAAGTTCATGTGCAGTTTTTCCATGTTCTTCTGTAATCGGACATCTTAAATAATACGACATAGTGATACTCCTTACGCTTTAGTTTCTTCTTCAATCGCATCTATTTTTTTTTCGATTTCAATTTCCATGATTCTTTTTTTATCTGCTTTTAATATTTTAAATACATGATTGTGAATTTGAATCTCTTCTCCTTCTTTGGGAATGCGGCGGATATGAGATAAAATATATCCAGAAATGGTTTCAAAATCTTCTTCTTCGTCAATATTCATGTCCAATTCTTCATTGATTTTTTCAATTTCTGTTCCGCCCTTGACAATACTCCGAGTGCTGTCAATTTTCCGAATCATGATTTGTTCTTTATCCGTTTCATCATAAATATCACCGACAATTTCTTCGATAAGGTCTTCAATCGTGATTAAACCGCTGACGCCACCATGTTCATCAACCACAATAGCCATATGGACTTTTTCTTTTTGAAATATCCGTAACAGATCATCGATAAGCATGGTTTGAGGGATAAACATTGCGGGCCGAAGCAATTGCTTGATGGGGATATCGTCTTTGCAGGGTAAGACAGCTCTTAATATATCTTTAGCATAGAGAATACCAATGACATTATCTGCATTACCATCAAATACAGGAATACGAGAATAGCCTTTTTGGTTAATATCATCGACTACGTTGTTTAAAGTATTCTGTGCATTCACAGTAAACATACGGGTTCTATCGATCATAATATCATCTGCCTGCATATCACAAAATCGAAAAACATTGTGAATCATAATACGTTCTTCTTCTTCGATTGCTCCAATATTTTCCCCAAGATTCAGAGCCGTTTTAATTTCAGCTTCTGTGATCAAGGGATCTGTATATGTTTTACTAAATGGTTTTGCAACGAGCCAAGAAACCCATTCCATGAGTTTGATCATGGGATAAAGCGGATATTGTATCATACGAATTATGGGGGAGGCAGCGATTGCGATGCTTTCATTATGATTCATAGCAATTGTTTTTGGAATAATTTCTCCAAAAACAAGAATACTTAATGTCATGAGTCCGACAGCAAACCCAATAGCATGGGAGCCAAACAGGTCAATAGCGAGTTTGGTTGCAATAGAGGATGCAGAGATATTGACAAGGTTGTTGCCAATAAGAATCGTTGTAATTAACCGTTTATGCTTATCTTTTAATTGTTTAACAAGCCGAATACCTCTTTTATTTTGCTCCATTAAATGATTGATACGAATCTCTGAAAGGGAAATAAAAGCAGTCTCTATACCAGAAAAAAAAGCAGATAATAAAATTAAGCAAAAAAGAATAAAGGATTGGGTTATAGTTGACATATATTAAAAAAAACACTTTTTATAAAAGTGAATATAATTTAATTAATCCTTTCATATGTAAAAGTAAACTATTCTACATCTGAAGAAACAGCATAAAATAGAATTTTCTAGGGTTATTTATGAATAAGTAATCATTGTTCATGATTGACGTTCTTTATATTACTATGTATAAATTTATAGCCTGTCAATCAGAATTTATATAGTATTTCAGAAAAGTAAATTGGATTTCAATGTAGGGGCAACCCCATATGCATCAAGCTAAGAAAGTCCCGTAGGGACGACCTGTTTGTAGCAATGTATGTTCATCTATATCAAGCTCCATCGGAGCGGCCTGTTTAATTTACAGGTCGCTCCTACGGAGCTTAATTTAGGGATTCCATAGGCTACAAACAGATCGCTCCTAACGGAGCTAATAAATAAGCATATCTCCTTAGCTTGATGCATATGGGGCTGCCCTACAAATTAACCAAAATATTTTTCTGAAAAACTGTAGTTATATATAGTTCATTATGCAATGTGCAAGGGATGATTATGAAAGAAATTTTTATGTTTACAGATGGGGGATGTAAAGGAAATCCCGGCCCGGGAGGATATGGAGTGGTGTTGATTTATGGCAACTACCGTAAAGAACTATCGGGGGGTTATTCACTCACAACAAATAACCGTATGGAACTCACTGCATGTATCGCTGGATTAAAAGTGCTAAAAGAACCGTGCAAGGTAACGATTTACTCTGATTCAAAATATGTGGTGGATAGCATAAGTAAAGGATGGGCCAAAAAATGGAAAAAAAATGGCTGGAAACGCAATCCAAAAGAAAAGGCAGAAAATAGTGATTTATGGGAAATTTTGCTTGATTTATGCAGCCAACATGAGGTTTATTTTGAATGGGTTAAAGCACATGCGGGTAATACAGAAAATGAACGGTGTGATACATTAGCAGTCAATGCTGCATCACAGCCTAATTTACCTGAAGATAAAATCTATTCGGCGCACATATATAAATAGCCTAGCGAGTTATGATAATGATCGGGGGAATTTTATGATTATAGATCAGTTATCTTGGCCATCAAAGGAAGAGGTGGATATCAGGCCTATTATGCTGTCTGATAACAATATAATACTTCTAAATTAAGATCATTCGCAATTTTATTAATCAGTTTAAGCCCATTATTGGAAAATGCCAAAAAATATATTATAGGATTATTTAACTGAAACTTAGCAATCATGGATTTAATTAATAAAATAATTGATTCATAAGTTAACCTTTTTCGTCTGTATTCTTGTTTTATTAGTATAATCGAAATATAAATAGCTTCATAGCATGTATTTTCAGTAGATTTCAATAATAAATCTTTTTCAGTAATATTTTTCTTTAAATAATCATTCATTAATTTTTTAGAAGTTAATATGACATATGTAGTGCCAATTACTTCGTTTGAATTTTTAATTATTATTTCTTGTTCACATTCATTTTCCATAAGTTCTTTATAAGAATTACAAGCATAACTAAATTCAGCAGAACAATCTATATAATCCGAATTGTCCTTGCAATTATTTTCCATCTGCCAGAATTCATTACAAATATTTTCGGCCTGCCAGAATTCATATTCTGTAATTTTATCTTTTAAAACAAATTCTATATTCATTGTTTTGTCTTTTGATTTTATAATAAACTTTCATTTTGAAATAACAGATTTTCAACTTTCGTTTTATTTATTGGGCGGCGTAATGTTTCAAATGCAATACCTGCTTTTAATGCTGACATTACACCAACGGCTTCCAAATAATTATCAACAATATATAGTTTACCTTTTTGAAAAGGTAACCATGTAAGATCATTTTCCATATTATTTTTATTTTCACGGACAGCAATAATCGGAATGCCTTGTTCGAGCGCGGCTAAAGTAGGAAGGCCTATGCATTTGTCCGGCATAATGATACACGAAATATCTTCTGCGCAAATTAAATCCATTGATCCCATAAATGACTGTTTTGTGACAATAGCAGGACTGATGTTCAATCCTTTCAAAATGCAATGCAAAAATGTCATGGAAACTGCTTCAGCCGCTTTGCGAGGGTCAACTATGCCTAAGTCCTCAGTCAAAATTTCACAACTTTCCATCATTGGAGAATGCGCAGAAGGTTTATTCAAAATATGGGATATAGCATGAGTTAAAATTGCTTCCACCCCGCCCCAAGGATTTATCATTTCATTATGATAGTAATCAACTAAATTGACGCCTGAAAGTTCTATTTTAGAGGTAACGGCTATTGCATCAAAGCTACCAAGTTTGGATGATTTTAAAATTTGATCAATATTGTAAACTATCCCCACAGCACGCCCGGATGAAGAAATTTCAGCTCTCATATCTAACGGTTTATCTAATAAAAAAACTGTACAATCCATTCCGAAGGATGCTCTGGCAGCTGACGCTGCATTAATTTGAGTTTTAACAAAATGGGGATCTTCACAATTTTCAATCAATAGAGCTACTTTATTTGCCCTGACCTTCCTTAAACCTACATTGCCCATAATAAGGTTAGTGAGGATGCTGCCTTCTACATATAGGCTATTTTCCGGCATTTCATTTATGTCTGATGCATTCACTATATTAGGATGAAGTATTAAATTATCGCAAACCATAGATAGTAATCTTGCAACCGGTGTAGCGTCACCCGCATGTCCGCCAATTTCTGTATTTATTCCTGTTGGTATAATCATAACTGCATTGAACTTATCTGAGCGAATAAAGGGGCGTTTTCTCAAATGAAATAGATTTTTTATCGGACCTAACCCGGAATGATCACCTATATCACAGATTCCAATCTCGCAATATAAGGATTCTTTAGTTGTTTTAGTCACTACAAATCTAACTGGAATTTCATTTTTATTCAATTGTGATGTTATAGCCTTTTCTAAGTATAAAAGAAGATTTTCAGATGATTCAGGAGTAGGTATAACAAATTCTCGTTCAAACAATTTCACTTTTAGTATTCCCCCATTTTTTAATAAAATCGTCATAAGTGTATTTCATAATTAGTCTACATTCGCCTGTGGCGGTTAATGTGTAAATATTAGGCATATTTATGCCATTAAACATACTTGCTTTTACCATCGAATATGCGCCTATTTGTGTAAAAGTGAGTCTTGATCCGATTTCAAGAGGCGCTTTGAATGAATATTCACCAAAAATGTCCCCAGCTAAGCATGATGATCCTGCCAGCAGATAGGAGTTTGGAGCGTTGTCTTCCGACTCTAAAACATAAGGCTGGTATTGGTATTCAAAGACTTCCGGCATATGGTTGACAGTAGTATCTAAAACCGCAAGCGTTTTCTCATCACTTTTAAATATATCTATAACACTAGCAACAATAATACCCGCATTATTTACGATATCAAACCCCGGTTCCATAAATACTTCCAGTCCAAATTCTTGCCGCAAACGATCAATGCTTTTTATAGCTGGAGTAAGGTTTTCCATTTCTGAAAAAACATATCCGCCGCCAATATTGATCCATTTCAAATTTTTTAAAATTTCCCCGGCTTTTTCACAAATATGATTTACAACTTTAAATAATGTCTCTGCAGAATTGTCACTACAATTATTATGGAAATGTATTCCATCAATTTTTGCGAATTCATCGAAATTTTGAAAGTATTCATTGATGAAAAGATTTAAATCAATCCCCAATTTTGAATATTTTCGGCATGGATCATATCTTTCATCGGCAACAATCTGAATTTTAGGATTGATACGCAATCCTTGACTAACAGAGGGTAATACATAATTACATAATCTACGCCATTGAGAAAGTGAATTAAAAGAAATGTAATTACACCACTGTGAAACTTCTTTAATTTCATCTAAATGAAGTCCTGGTGAGGTAAAATGAACGCTTCCATTTGAGCCTATTATTTCATGTGCTAAACGAGCTTCAAAATATGAACTTACGGAAAAACCTTGGACAGAATTCACTATCATTTTAAGAAAATCAGCTCCTGTATATGCTTTAAGTGAGTACAAAAGTCTGCTTCCAGTTTCTTCCGTCATTGAAACCAATGTTTTAAGCGAAGCATTTACCGCTTGCTCGTCAATAATGAACGCTGGGGTTGTTATATAATTTGATTTACTAACCGACATTGAGCAACCCCTAATCTAAGAATAAGAAATTTGATATATCTGACATACAGTTGATTTATTTTTTATTATTTAGATGCTTTTTCTTTTAACATAGGAATATAAGCATTCGCTATACCCGCTGCAAGACTAACATAATATAAAACCAATGAACCGTATATAGTCATATTAAACGCATAAACAGCTCCGACATTTATGATACCAGGAATAAGTGAGATCATAAAAGCGGAATTGGTATTATATTTATATCCTTTTGCAATTTTAAAAATTTCAGGCAGACTCGTAAGTGATCCGTCCATCAGTATTATGCTTGCTGTATCTACAGCAATATTCGACGCGCCGCTTAAAGAAATAGATACGTACGCTTTTTTCAGCGCAATTGAATCGTTTATTCCATCGCCTATAAAGCAGACTTTTTTTCCATTCTTTTGCAAATATTCAATTAATTCGCCTTTTTTTTCCGGCATAACATCAGAAAAATAATTCTTGATTTTAAGCGCGTCAGCAGTTTTTTTTGTCAATACTTCATTATCACCTGAAATTATATAAATCTCTTTTTTCAAAATTTTCAACTGGTTTATAATACTTTCAGCTTCAGTCCTTATAGAAGTCTGGAGCCCTATTACACCAATTATCTCATTGTTTTTCGCAATATAAATATATGAATGCTCTTTGTCGTTATAATTAATGGAATCAAATTTTTCTCTATCGATAAATATATTTTCCATTTCCATAAATTTCAAACTGCCAACAAGAATATTGTTTTTTTTATATACTATTTTTATCCCTAATCCAAATTCACATTTAATAAAAGAATAATTATTAATTTTAATATTATTCTCTGCAGCTTTTAAATTTATTGCTTTTGCAAGCGGATGATTCTGCCGTTGTTCAGCAATTGCCGCATATGTTAATATTTGAGTTTCATTATATTTTTTTGAAGGATAAATTCCGGTCACGGTAAATTCATTTTTAGTCAAAGTTCCGGTCTTATCGAACACAATTGTATCCACTGAATATAATAATTCTATAGCTCTTATATCTTTAATCAGTACCCCTTTATTTGCAGCAATTTTAAAATAATTAACCGTGCTTAAAGGAATAAAAAAAGTTGCTTCTCCTCCAATATATGATCCAAGTATTGCAATAGCACTATTTGACCCTTTTAATACATATGTTAAAGCGCTTAACCCCAGTGTCGGAATAACTGAATTATCTCCAATTTTTTCGCCTCTGGATTGAAGGGATGATTTATAATCAATTGTTTTGTTGAAAATATTTTTTATATCCGAGACAACTGTTTCATCTCCTGATTTTTTTACGCGGACAATAATTTTTCCGGTACTCACTAAAGTGCAGGCAAATACTTCTTCGCCCTTATATTTTTCAATAGGTTTTGATTCACCTGTAAGTATATGCTGATCAACAAGGCATGAACCGCTTTCAACAATACCATCAACGGGTATTACTTCGCCAGAACTTACGGCTATCAAA
>PDZT01000120.1 GCA_002753105.1 Deltaproteobacteria bacterium YD0425bin50
TAAAATTTTCCTGTCGAACCCCATTGAACTAAAAGGCCAATCACATTGAATCCTGTACGATCAAAACCTCTTTCAATTCGTTCTATAAGAATATCCCGTTCAATGGTTTCAGGATACCAGACCTGTAAAGGGATTTTATAAGAAGAAGAGTCTAAAAAGGACAAACCGGGTTTGGTGATTAACCCAATAAAATCAATATAAAATGTTCGCGGATATAATTTTCGAATCCAAGGTATAGACCGATCAATGAAAACTCCGGTTTTAGCAATCGTCTGTACAAGCGTATTCCCTTTTGCCATAATAAAGGGGCCGCCAATGGAAACGATTCCGGCTAAATACTCCTGAAATTGAGAGCCAAGACAATACGCAATCGTGCCGCCTAAGCTATGGCCAATATAAAATATTTTTTGACCGCCAGTTGCTTCACGAATAGCATCAAAAAAAGCTGGCATGTCATAATTGAGATAGGTTTCATAGGTTTTGGGATAATCGCTTCCATTGGCCCGACTTAAACCATGTCCTCTAAGCTCAATATTAAAGGTTTCAAATCCATGAGAAACAAAATAATTTTCCATACTCCGTTTGGTTTGTGTCCATGTATATCGATTTTGGCCTAAGCCATGAACAAACATAATCGGCCCCAGTGGTTTTTTATCCACAGGTACTTTATGCGTCATGATGAGATTTCTCCCATCTTCGGTCGTTACTTCATGGATATACCGATAATATTGGATTTTTATATCTTTATTCACTATACCTGTAGTGATTTTTGGTTTTATCATTGTTATCCTCTACAATCGAATTTGATGAAAAAAGTATTCGTTAGGGTAATGCGACTTGAAAAAATTGGAAACTAAGTTACATAAAATAATGTGTCAAGAAAAATTGGGCAGATCATAAAGCTATTAGCTAATACATAACCAATATTTCCATAGAATTGCTCCTAATATTGCAAAACAAATGAAAAGCAGGCCTAGTTTAATATATAACTTCCATGGTCTTTTTTTATCAGCAAACGGATCAAATAAGGATAATTCAGAACTTTTAGGTAACTCTGCCATTGCAGTTAACGTTGTGCCAAAGACAATGTTGATTCTTGCACGGGTATTCACAGCCCAGCCATTGGCATCTAATATTGGGGCCAAATGTTTCTGACGTAGTTTCAACCATGTCAGAAGTACAGAAGGGCCTGAAATAATTAAAAATAGACATAAGATTGTCAAAGGCATCTGCCATAATTTTAAACGCATGAAACCTGTTATAATACTAGCGATAGCTGTTCCAATTGCCCCTATAGCCAATCCAATGGCTGCAAAAATACCTGCAAATTTTCCTACATCAAATGGTGTAGCTGTGGAAGTGCTGCTAACTGAAGTCGATACCACTGTTTCAATTTTTTTTGTTGTTGTAGAAATGCCTTCCGCTGCTTTATCCTGAACAGCTTTTTCACGTGCTGAGGCTAATTTTTCCATCTGTTCACCAATCATTCGGCCAATTCGTTTATAGGGAGTCCAAAAAGCCTGACGAATGCTAATGGGATGTTCAATGATTTTAATAATGGTAGCATCCCAATCCCGACCATGCCGATCATAAAAAATACCATTTCGACCAACCATTAAATGATCTGAATCGCCATTGGTAAAAGCAGCAGCGATTGTCATTTTCTCATTTCTGCCCCTACGAAAACAGTCGCAATAGGCTATATAAGTTTGACTGAGATGAGCTATCGCAGAATGTTTAGCCACATCTTCGACTTTCACACATAATTCACAACTACGTCCATCTATATACAGGGTGCCAATTTGAAAAATACCTTTATCTTTACGATTATAAAAATCACTAAACGATACGAAATTATTGATTAATTTGAATAAATCCCTGAAATAACGTGTAAGTCTTTCAACCTCAGTAATGACTTCCATTTCACTTTCGAGAGCCTTGTCCTGTTCAATTAAACAATTTATTTTTTCATGATAGGTACCTGAAAGGATCAGCCGAATTCGTTCCTGTCCGATACTCTCGACAATAGCTCCTTTTTTTTGGGATAACCAGATATAATAAGGTTCAAATTTAGCTTGAATACTATTCCATTCTTCAAAGTTCAGCCTATTTTTGGGCCCTAATATAGGCTCAATGATCTCTATCGCAAAACGATGAATCAGATTTATCCAGACTGGATTAATCCCTTCTTTTAATGGCAATGATTGATCAGCATCAATTTTTGCTATCGGAAAGCGATTGATTTCAGGACTTCCTAAAGATAATTCTTGGGATGCTATACTTAAATAGTCCTTTTCCGAAGGATTCAAAGAAAAAGCAGCTAAGTTATCAAACTTAGCTATGCTGCAGCGGATAAAATAATCATTAATTTTATTTGTAATATTTTTTAACAGGGATGCAGCCTCACCAGTTTTTGGCCCTAAAGGAAGAATTAAATCCGCTTTATTTTCAGCTTCCTGCCACCATTCAACGTAGGCGTTTACTTCGGAAAAAAAAGTATCCACTTTTTCTTTAGAAATACCTTTTTGACCACTGCGATCAGGTTCAGAACCTATCAATTCCATAATATCGTTGATTACAGAACGTGTTATTTCATCTTTCGCTGCTTCTGGGGTAATAATTCCATCGCCGTTAAATGTGGTTAAGCTAAAAATTTTCTCGCAATCCAGCGTATCTTCCACTGCAATTCCATCTGTACTCGATTTACCCAAAATAGTTAATATCTGTTTTGCGGATGATAAAATTTTTTTACCTTCACTTGTGGCATCATTGATAGCCGAAAGAGGCAACACAGAACTGCCTTTAGTCAAATCATCTGGATTTTTTAATACAGAACAAGCCCATTTCACAGCGGTTTGAATTTCAGATGCCCGAATATGGCCATCTTTATCTGTATCAATCATAGTTAATGTTTTATCATCGAGTGAAAGGCCTGTAGTAGGACAACTTAAAGCAGACCATAATTTATAATCTAGGTTCTGCAGGGCTACAATATCAGCTCCAGTTTCAATACGGATTTGATCAAAACCACCTGACCGGAAAAAACGCCATTTGTAAGCACCTGTTTTAGAATGAGTTGCTTGGTTTAATTCAGTTGTCATATTCTCTCTCCCTGTGATGATTGTTAAGATATCTTAATCTTAATCGAAAAATTTGAGATTACGATTAACACATTTTTATGTTTTTTCAATACCTAAGTACACGAAACGGTAATTTCGCATCTACTTTGTAGGGGCAGGTTTTAAACCTGCCCCTACGTTATACGATTACCCTACTTGATGCATATTTAGCGTTTCATGTACTAAGTGACCAGTGAATATAAATTAAATTTATACCTAAATCTGGACAAAAGAAAGGACAAAAGAAATAAAAAAGATGATTGACATCTTTGATGAAAAAGATATAGCTATTCCAATTATATAAAAAAGTTGAGGAGAGGTGGCCGAGCGGTTGAAGGCGCCGCTCTCGAAAAGCGGTATCCTTTTAAAAAGAGGATCGTGGGTTCGAAACCCACCCTCTCCGTTTTTTTATATATTCGAAAAAATTCAATGACATTGGACATTGAATAGATGCTTGACAAAATACTATTTTAT
The DNA here is from genome assembly GCA_002753105.1 of Deltaproteobacteria bacterium YD0425bin50. Classification (GTDB taxonomy): domain Bacteria; phylum Desulfobacterota; class Desulfobacteria; order Desulfobacterales; family YD0425bin50; genus YD0425bin50. The sequence goes on from PDZT01000120.1 coordinate 3,594, forward strand.
CCATAAGAGTAGCCAATTTTACTATTGATGTTTGTAAACGATGAGAGATTACTTTTATTAGGAGAGATGGCCGAGCGGCTGAAGGTGCACGCCTGGAAAGCGTGTGTGCTTTAATAGAGTACCGAGGGTTCGAATCCCTCTCTCTCCGCCATAATTAAATAACTATATATCTATAACTTAATAGACCTATCCATTATTCAAGACTAGTGGCGTAATTAAAAATAAATATGTCTTATCTTGTACTTGCTAGAAAATACAGGCCACAGTTCTTCCATCAAGTTGTCAAACAGGAACATGTAATCCAGACATTAAAAAATGCCATTCAATCCAAACGTGTTCCCCATGCGCTTCTGTTTACAGGCCCAAGAGGAACTGGCAAAACTACAATTGCGCGGATTCTGGCAAAAGCCATGAATTGCAAACGCATATCTGAATCTGAACCCTGTAATGAATGCCAGTCATGTATTGAAATTACTCATGGAAATGCCGCAGATGTATTTGAAATCGATGGCGCTTCGAATAATAGTGTAGATCAGGTTCGGGAATTACGTGAGAACAGCAAGTATTTGCCTATCCATAGTTCTCATAAAATCTATATCATTGATGAAGTGCACATGTTAAGTACTGCTGCTTTTAATGCACTGTTAAAAACTATTGAAGAACCGCCTCCGCATATTCTTTTTTTCTTTGCCACGACAGAACCCCATAAAATTCCCATAACCATTTTGTCCCGATGCCAACGTCATGATTTAAAACGGGTAGGATTTCATGATATATGTGAGCTGTTAAAATCCATTTGTATTACAGAAGCGATACCTATTCCTGAACCATCGTTATCCATTATTGCAAGAGAAGCGGATGGTTCGATTCGTGATGCGTTGAGTTTGCTCGATCAAGTCATGTTATTTAGTCAAGGTGATGTTACTCAAGACCATGTTGTATCTGTGTTGGGTATTATCGACCGGGCGACGTTGTTTGAACTATCCCAAGCAGTCTTTTCACAACATCTGAAAGATATATTAACTTGTCTTGAAACACTGTATTATCGTGGTAAAGACTTACATAGGCTCTACTCTGAACTGATCGAACATTTTAGAAATCTTTTATTTGTAAAAATGGGGAAAAAAACCAAAGAACTGGTGGACCTTTCAGATGCAGATATGTCTATTATCAGCAATCAGGTTGAAACGATTTCGGTAACTCATTTGCATCAACTGATACAAATCCTCTTTCAGGAAGAAACCATTATTAAATACAGCTCACAGCCAAAAATCGCACTTGAAATGGTTTTTGTGAAGATGGTGCAATTATCCCCTGCATTATCCATAGATACGCTTATTGATAAAATTGATCACTTATATCAAAATATCCACAAGTTTACAGGTCAGACTCCTGCTGTTTCTAAAAGTGCTGAAAAGGGTGAGAATAGGCTTACCGATGACAAAATTTACGAGCAGACAACTCAATACCCCACAGTACAGCAAAACCACATTCATGCGAATTCACAACCATCCGAAGAAAAATCGTATTCAGTACCTGAACTTCCAAAAGATGACAATCCTAAACAACAATGGTGGGCATTTCTTACAAGCATCAATGAAAAACAACCCGCCTTGTCTGCTTTATTAAAACAATGCAACTTAAAATTATTTGATGGGAATCGGATTGAGTTAGAAACCGAAGCTCAGTCGTATGCTCAAAAGCGTATTATTAAACAAATCAATATATTAGAAACATTAGCAAAGGATTTTTTCCACAATCCGGTTACAATTGGTATTAATGAACATACGGAAAAAACATTCGAAAAACCACTTGAAAAACAAACTTTAAAAAAAACGCCACAGGTATTAAGAGAAAAAGCAAAGAATCACCCGCTAGTGGCAAAAACAATTTCTGTGTTTAACGCAAAAATTATTGATATTAAAATACTTAAGGAGGGAAAAGAATCATGAAAGGTATGGGCGACATGATGAAACAATTTCAAAAACTGCAATCCAAAATGTATAAACTTCAGGAAGAGCTTGGCCAACAAACAATAGAAACATCTTCTGGCGGTGGCATGGTCAAAGTCGTTGCCAACGGGAGCCAACAAATTGTATCCATTTCAATTGAAAAAGAGGTAGTCAATGCAGACGATGTGGAACTGCTTCAGGATTTAATTCTTGCTGCTGTGAATGAGGCACTGACCAAATCTCAGGAAATGGTTTCATCACAAATGACCAAACTGACAGGCGGATTGAATATCCCCGGATTGACGTAGATTCTATGGACCATTATCCTTCTTCCATGATTAATCTGATAACTAATTTATCAAAATTACCAGGAATTGGGAAAAAAACAGGTGAACGCCTTGCATTACATATTTTACGGTCACCATATCGGGAAGCAGAACAGCTTGCACAGAGTATTTTAGAACTCAAGCAAAAAATCAGGCTATGCCATGAATGTTTTGCATTAAGCGATCACACTCAATGCGCGATTTGTCAAAATCCAATACGCGATCGCAGCATTGTATGTGTGGTAGAAAATCCTGCAGATATGGCAGCTATTGAAAAATCAGGTGCATATTCTGGATTGTATCATATTTTGCAAGGTGTGATTTCTCCATTAGATGGCGTTGGCCCGGATGATATTCGTCTAAAGGAACTGTTTATACGAATTCAAAAAGGAACGATTAAAGAAATTATTTTGGCAACCAATACAAATGTTGAAGGTGAAGCAACCGCAGGTTATATTGCAGCTAAACTCAGAGCGTTGCCACAGATTAAGGTGTCTCGGATTGCTTCGGGCATTCCTATGGGAGGCGAATTAAAATACATTGATCCGGTAACGTTAAAGCGGGCAATTGATACCCGATATGGAATGAAATAAGTGGACTTGCATCATAAAAACATAACCCAAGACGATTTATTTACCTGTAAAAAGTGTGGTGAGTGTTGTACTGGATACGGCGGGACATATCTCACTGAACAAGATATTTCAGCTATTTCTACATTTCTTACAATTCCAGAACATCAGTTTCTCAGGGAGTATTGTGTGTTGTCAGGCAACCGTTATTTGATTTCACAAGCAAAAAATAACAAGTGTGTTTTCTGGGACAAACTCTGTACAATTCACGCAGTAAAACCTAAGATGTGTCGCCAGTGGCCATTTATTGAAAGCGTTCTGATGGATACACAAAATTGGTACATTATGGCACAGGTATGTCCCGGAATGCGCAACGATATTCCTGAAAATCAAATTCGCCACATTCTTTATCAGGTAATGAGGACAACAACATGATTGGTATTTTTGATTCAGGCATGGGAGGTTTAACTACAGTTCGTGCAATTATTGAGCGATTGCCCGGATATGATCTTGTTTATTTTGGGGATAATGCGCGTACTCCTTATGGAAATAAGAGCAGAGAAACCATTATTCATTATGCGTTACAGAACACTGAATTTTTGCTTTCACAAGGCGCAAAGATTATTATTGTGGCTTGTAATACAGCATCGAGTGTCGCTACAGACAGTATTCAGCAAACCTATCATGTCCCTCTGTTTGAAGTGATCAGCCCAGCAGTCGATTGTGCTCTTCAGACATCAAAACATCTTCAGATTGGGGTGATTGGAACCAAAGCCACAATTTCCAGTAATATTTACCCATTCAAAATCAAAGCAAAATGTCCTGAGGCAAGAGTCTTTTCTCAAGCCTGTCCTCTGCTTGTTCCGCTTGTAGAAGAAGGCTGGTTAAACAAGCCAGAAACACGAATGATTGTAAAAAAATACCTGATTCCTCTCAAAACACGACAAATCGATACGCTTATTCTCGGATGCACTCATTATCCACTGTTAAAAAAAAGTATTCAGGCAAAAATCGGTAAGCGCACTACTATTATCGATTCCTCAATTGCGGTTGCAGATTCAGTAGCCGATTATCTTCAATCCAATCCAGAGATCGATTCCCAATTGAGTAAACAAGGCCAAACCACATTTTATGTTTCTGATGTAACTGAACATTTTCAGAAAACAGCAGAAACCATTCTCAAACGCCGGGTTCATCTGAATTATGTGCGTCTATAAAATGCCTTTTCTATAGTACAACCGGTCATCACTTCAACGAATCCGTGATCCTTAACTATCAATCCAAAAAATAATAAATTATTGATTACGAAATATAAAAATGATAGCAAGCATGATCAATATATGATATGTACATAGTTAACAAATTGTAATTTTAGTTTTATATGAATACATTGGGGTAATGACATGGATACTGCTTATTATATGATTATTATTCGTAAATATAGCGATAACGAGGACATTCTTCAAAAGAATATTTCTGCATTGTCAACTATATTTAGCCTTCAGGAATTTATTGTTGAAGAGTTACTTGCATCCTCAATTGGAATTATTAAAGGTAAGTTTACTAAAGAAGTTGCATTTAATTATAAAAACCTGATTGAACAGGCAGGTATTGAATGTCGTCTTGAACCTGAAGACAAACTTCTTAACTACACGCAACAAGAACCTGAATCCGTTGATCTGATTTCTACACCAACTGAATTACCCTCTGAAACGCCTCAAAAAAAGACCAAGAAAGAAAAAAAAGTATCCCAACAAAAAGAAAATGGGCAGAATATCAAAAACAGTCTATCTTCTAAAATTCGACTTGGTTTTTTGATATTGATTTTGATTTGGGCTGGTTATATGTTCATAAAATATCAAGAAGTGAAACCAAACACAGATGATATTAAAATGGCAGTAACGCGCATGTTAGAAATGCCAAAAACGATTGGCCCAACCTGCCATGACATAAAGCGAATGGATGTGGTGTCAATAACAGAAAAAAGAACCGGCATGTATCTCGCTCGTTTATTAATTGAAGCCAATTGCACGAGGCAGGATAATAATAATAATAATAATGCTGAATATAAACAGATTGAATACATTCTTAATGGTGAGTCAGATTACGTCATTGTCAGAGGGAAACCCGGGAATTGGTATGCACTTTATGGTAATGCTATTAATCCATAAACAAACTACACAACTTTACATAATGACTGTGGTACCAAGATAGTTGAGGTTTAATGTATGATAGATGAAAAAAGCATCAATATTGCTTTAATTGGCACGGGGCATTGGGGACGGCATCTTGTCCGAAATTTTTATAACCTTGGGGTATTAAAACTGATTTGTGATAAAAATGAAACCATTTTAGATACGTTAAAACATCAATACCCTGAAGTTGATATGTGTGTTGCCTTGAATGAAGTACTCAATCGAAGAGATATTCATGCAGTGGTGATTGCAACACCTGCAGAAACTCATTTTACATTGGCTAAAGAAGCGCTTCTTTCAGAAAAACATGTATTTGTAGAAAAACCATTAACCTTGAATGAATCCGAAGCCGTAGAATTAATACAAATTTCCAGAAAAAAACATCGCATCTTAATGGTCGGTCATTTACTTCAATATCATCCCTGTTTTGTCAAACTCAAAAATCTTGCTGTGTCGGGTGATCTTGGGCGCATCAATTATATTTATTCGACCCGGTTGAATCTTGGAAAAATCCGAAGAGAAGAAAATATTTTGTGGTCTTTTGCCCCACATGATATTTCAATGATTCTATCATTAGCCCAAGAAGAACCTAACAGCCTTATTGCTACTGGCGCTAATTATTTACATTCCCAGATTGCTGATGTTACCACAACGCATATCGATTTCCCTTCAGGCTTAAAAGCGCATATTTTTGTTTCATGGCTACATCCATTTAAAGAACAAAAACTCGTTGTTGTTGGCGATAAAAAAATGGCAGTATTCGATGATACAAGACAGTGGCAAGATAAATTACTCATCTATCCCCATCAAATTCGCTGGCAAAACAACTTTCCTGTACCAGATAAAGCTGAACCTGATCGTGTAACCATTCCAGAAGCGGAACCATTACGTTTAGAATGTGAACACTTTGTTGAATGTATTCAAACTGGAAAAGAACCCATAACCAATGGTGAAGAAGGGTTACGGGTACTGATGGTTTTAAAAGCAAGTCAGCAATCTATGGACCAGCACAGTAAGCCCATTTATCTAAGTAATCAAGAAATGGTGTTACAGGGATTAAAAAAAACGAAGTCGTATTTTTTACACGAAACTGCGCTTGTTGATGATCATGTAGAAATTGGCAAAGAAACAAAAATTTGGCATTTTTCTCATATTATTTCAGGATCAAAAATTGGAGAACGGTGTTCGATTGGCCAAAACGTTATGATTGGGCCAGATGTGATTATAGGTAATGGGTGTAAAATACAAAATAATGTATCCATTTATAAAGGCGTTACCTTAGAAGACGATGTATTCTGTGGGCCAAGTATGGTGTTTACCAATGTTGTCAATCCTCGAGCTTATATCCGCCGAATGGATCAGGCATTACCTACTCTGGTTAAAAAAGGCGCAACATTAGGAGCGAATTGTACAGTTGTATGTGGTACGATCATTGGAAGTTACGCTTTTGTAGGTGCTGGTTCTGTCGTCATTCGGGATGTTCATGATCATGCTTTAATGGTAGGAAATCCCTGCCGACAAATTGGTTGGATGTGTATTTGTGGCGAAAAATTAGACCCTGAATATACCTGTTTACGTTGTAATCGCAATTTTGATTCTCTCCGTAGATTATTTCGTTTTGATTAAGGAATCGATTCTATGACGAATTCTATTACTCCTGTACGAACCTTTAAAAAATTACAAAAACGAATTTTTGTTTCTTTTAAAAGTGCTCAAAATGCTATGGAACTGCTTCGCCGCGGCCGTTTATGCGCTCCATATCAGGCTCCATTTGATATATATCACTCAACAAATGTCTATAAACTCCGTCGTTATTTTTTAGATCATGAACATACCAAACCCACACCGAATCAACCTGTCATTATTCTTGTTCCGCCATTAATGGTTGCAACAGAAATTTATGATATATCCCCAGAACTGAGTTCGATTGCTTTTTTGATTGCTCAAGGCGTGGATGTGTGGGTCGTTGATTTTGGAGCACCTGAACATGAGGACGGAGGAATGCAGCGAACCTTAGATGATCATGTTTTAGCAGTTGATGATGCTATTTCTTTTGTACAAACTAAAACTGGCAATGAAATTCATCTTGCAGGCTATTCTCAAGGCGGCATGTTTGTCTATCAATGCGCAGCATTCCGTAAAAGTAGAGGATTACGCTCTATCATTACCTTCGGCAGCCCTGTTGATTTACATAAAAATATTCCAAAAGTCGTAGATAAAGTCGTGGAAAAAATCTTGGACGGAACATCCAAAATTCTTTCAAAACCGTTGTCTTATTTTGAAGGGTTACCCGGAACCCTCTCAAGTGCAGGATTTAAAGTATTAAGCGGAAGAAAAGAAATCAAACAGGTG
>PDZT01000121.1 GCA_002753105.1 Deltaproteobacteria bacterium YD0425bin50
TTTTTAATGTGAATCCCCAAAATTCTTTATTTCCAGAAAAACGAACATCATATTCAGGCCCTTCGTTTATATTTAAAAGAATATCTACGGTTCGAGAACAATCATCTTTTTTAATTTCAAACTCCACAGAAGCTTCAGGATAACCGTTTTCCCAATAGTTTTTTTGCAATTCCCTGATTTCTTTTCTAAACTTATTTTCAATAAATCTACCTGAAAGTCCGGGAACTAGTGACATTCTACATGACGGTATCTTTAGTTTAAGTCTATTTTGTGAATAAGCTCTATTATTTTTTATCGTAACATGGTTTATGCGAAAAAAATGACCTCTGTTGATGGTAATATGAACATGATAATTTCCGTCTGTTATGTCTTGGGAGGATTTAATGTTCACTTGCGTATGATAAAAGCCATTGTTTTCATAAAGATCAGATATCAACTTTTCCTGCTTGAACACCTCGTCTGATCTGTAAACCGATCCTGTATATACGCTCATGAAATTTAATATTTCCCTTTCAAATAGGGGATACATACCCTTTATACGAATATCTTTAATATAATTGAAGGCGGTTAAAACAAAAATTAACTCCATTGTGTTATCTTCTTTTTCAACACTATCCACATCAATTTCTGAAAATTTCTTACTGGATTTAAGAGATTCAATTGATGTTAGCAGAGCTTGTTCAAAAAACCGATCACTTGGTTTAAGGGTAAGCATGTCCTTAGCAAGGTTTTCTAAATATGGAGTATTGGCATATCCATTTTTAATATCAATATGTATGGATGAAATAACGACATCATTTTTAGTTGATTGCGAAAAGACTAAACTCGTATTTACCAGATGGAATGATGTAACTAAAAAAATAATAATATAGCTTTTCATGGTAGTCGCCCTTTTGGAGGGCGAACACAAGGTTCGCCCCTACAATTCTGTCACGGAAACGATAATGTCTGGCCGAACGATGATCAAGGCCATATTTTTCATGCGCATGTTTATCTAAATTCAAGCCTAAAGATAATTTTACCGCCAAAGATTCCTTTGGTATCCTGAAAGCCGTTTAGTAAAATATGTTCAAGGAGTTTATATTCAGAACTTGTGGTTTGAAGCATTTCCCCATTTTTTGATTCTACGCTATATTTTATACTCATACGTTTAGACAGTTGCTTTCCGATTGTAATTTTCATTCCGTCTAAAGCGGATGCATTTGTAGTGCTGCTATCTGAAGATTTGGTTTCAAGCTGCAGCGTATCTATCCCTGTTTTCTTTTTAATGTCATCTCCAAACCGTGACACAAAAATTTCAGCAGCGATTTGCTCGGTTGATTTTGAAGATTGTGAGCCACTTTTGGCAATTTCTTTTAGGGTTTTTCCAAATAAAAGAAGTGATATGATCGACGCATCATCTTCTTGGGGTATAGATGACAGTTTAAAGGAAAGAGCATCAGGATTTCCCGATATTTCCAAAAAAATAAGCCAGTCTCTTATTTCAGTTTCGCTTTTTATATCAATTGTGGGCTCAATTTTGTAAGGATTTATAAAATCAATAATTCCTTTTTTTACCTCAAATGTTTTTTTCTGGTAGATTATAGTGCCAGAATCAATATTCACTCTTCCGCTGATGATGGGATTCACCATTTTTCCGTTCACTTTTATATCCGGATGAATGCTTAGGTCAGCAATATTATTCGTTACAGTAAATTGCCCACGAGATTTAACACTGATGTCTAATTGAAGATGGTTAAGAAAAGGAGATGATATTTCTGAAGAAAGTGGCGTATATTCTCTTTTTCTTTCAGTAGCAATTTTAAGTAAATCGATGTTTATATCTTTATAATAATTGCCTTCTAACAGGACAATATCGCCTTGAACAGAAGAGTTAAGATGTGTTCCTCTCAAGTTCATATCTGCATTAAGAAGAAGGTTTAACGTATCCGGTATTGTTATGGGCATTGAGTGCGCCTTAACGTTAAGCTGAACCTGAGAAGGCATAAAATTCTCAAGCTCAATATTACCATATATAGTAAATTTACCGCTATCAAGTCCACCTGATATGTTTTCAATACAGATTAAATCTTGAGTAAGGTTTATTTTTCCTGATACAGAATGGAGTTTTTGATTGATCACAGGGAGCGTCATCCCAATTTTTTCTAAAACCAGATATGTTGTTATGGAAGGCTTGGTTAGATTTCCATTGATGTTTCCATTAAGAAGAACGTAGCCTGTGATATCTGGGACTTCTTCTGTGAACGCCTTTGCGATACCCAGAGGGATTTTACCGTTAAAAGAAAATTTGGCATCTCCATCTATGCGCCCCTTTCCGCTGACCTGCATCTTGCATTCTTTTAAAAGCATCAGCATAATACCCGGAGTAGATAATTCCTTATTAGAATAATTCACATTCAAATTGGTAGAAGATACCAATTCATGGTCTTTGAAAAAAATAGTGATATCTGAAAGCCTCAGGGCGGCGTTCATCTTATCAAGTTCATTGATATTCCCCTTAACCGTGAGATATCCGTTAATCTTGCCTTTTAAATCTTTCATACCAGCAATAGTAAAGTAATGATTCAGCAGAGTTTCTTTAAATAATATGCTTGCATTGAAGTCTTTTTGCTTTATGTCAAACAAACCGTTTAGTTTAAAATCGGACTCGCCATTTACCTTTACGATATAATCTGCCAGATACAACTCAAGGGATATATCATTTAATGTTTTATTCTTTAGCTTTAAGCCGCGTAACCCCACTTGTCCGTTTAATTTTGGATTATCAATAGTGCTGGCGCCAAAAAAATTAAGGGATATATTTCCCTCAATATCTTTTAAGTCATGTAACCCATCAATGCTTTTTAATGATATGGGTGTTGATGTTAACGTAAAGTGATAGTTTTTATTTAGCGCTACCCAGCCTGTGCATTGAATCAATTCATTGTGTTTAATAAAAATGGTTAATGGATTAAGTGTGATTTTTTCTTTTTCAAAGATTGCAGATAATGCTATGGATTTAATTTTTTGTTTGCCGTTTATATCAAATGATTCTGCGTTCATTTTGATTTTGCCAGAAGGATGTTTTATGCTTCCATCAAGATTGGCAGATAGTGAAACTTTTCCTTTGATCAGTTCAACAAAGTCATCAATAAACAGCTTTTTACTTGTTACAGTCAATTGAAAAGCAGGATCATCAATCAGCTGAAAAGAATCTGTGAATGGTTTAATAATCCCATTAATGGTGATTGAAGACCTTTTATTGTAAACGCTTAATTCTCTAATATCTAATTCTTTTAATCGGTTAAGATTTGCCTTTAATACAACATCGCCAATAGAAATATTATTCACAGCAAGTTGTTTTGTTTTTACGTGCGATTCAACTACAGGTTCTTTTAGTGTGCCTATGACATGTGTCTTTAACTCTGCATTTCCTTTTACAGAACGAATCCCAAATCCTGATAATAAAGAAGATAAAGAGGATACCATGACGTTTAAATCAAGATCACAGGCAATCTGCTGAATATCTGGTTTTTTTGATAACAGTCCGTTTGGCTTAAAAGCGTTATTGATGTCCGCAGTTCCATTAACAAAAATATTGGCATCTTTACGGGTAAGGCTGAAATGATTTAGTGTTACAATAAGTTTAGACATCGAAAGAATACATTTTATTTCATCAACCTGATTACCTGCAAGAAGGCCGCCGTTATATTCAAGCAACATACTTAAGTCAGGGTTTTGAATTAACCCTTTTGCCGTGATATCCGTAGATACTTCACCTGAGAATTCTTTATTAACAATGGCGTTTAGAAAAGCAAGATTCACTCTGTTTTTATTTTTAATATCAAGATATGGATGTTGGAATATATTAGTTATGCTTCCAGATATATCCAGCTTACCGAGATCAGAATCTGCTAATACTGAAATATCTGTAATTGAGCCTTGACTGAGCTTTGCAGTCGCAAAAAAACGTTGAAGAACCGTATGTATATGATTGTTTTTAAAATTGCCATGTTCTATCTTAACCTGAAGATTACCCGACTGATTTAGTATAGTTGCCTGTGCATCAATATGAATACCATTGAAATTCGAATCAACATCATTGAATTTCAGCTTAATATTTCCGTCAGAAATATTCAGCTTGTCAATGGCGATGTGTAATTGAGTTATATCTGTAGATTTAGGTTCTTTTTGGGTTATTTTAGGTTCAGACCAAGAATGCTGTATAAAGGGTTTAATGATATTCAGTTGACCGTTATCAACGGTTTCAATAAACAGGTTTGGATTTTCTAATTCTATTGACTCAATTTGGATTATTTTAAATGCCAGTCCCGCTACAGAGACATCTATAAAAAATCGCTTAAAATTACTGATATCTTTACCTGAGTCATCTTGAAGCTGAACATTGTGAATCTCTAATGTTCCTTTCCATATAGAGATGTGATGATAGCCAATATTGAGAGTTCCATGAATGCGTTTATTCAACTCCGCCAGAATAAAATTTTTACAATGAGATGTGTTCATGTAAAAAAGAGCAACACATATAATGATTACACAGAGTAAAAACAAAACTCCAATGGTTTTGGAAACATAGCTTACAATTTTTTGTATGAGTCTTATCACGGAGATTTTACAATTCTACTAAAAATTAATTTGTTTTCCAGCTCTTTAATTCGCTAATACTATTCTTTTTTTTGTTCTGCATAATAAAGTACTTTTCCTTCTATTTCACTGCCAGCTCTTACGATTTTAATGCCTTTTTCTTTAATTTCAAAAATGGGGATATCAGTTTCTGCAGATAGAGAAGCCTCTTTTTCGACAAAAATAGCTTTACCTTCCGAAATTTTTTGCGAAGCTTCAATAAAATTAAATTTTTTGTCAAAAGCGAGTGTTGAAAGTGTATGATGCTCTTTAATAGATTGATCTATCGCAGTTTCTTTTTGACTCGCCATTGACTTAAAAACAGAATTGCTTCCAAAAAATGCCTGAATATGATTCACTACCAAAGAATTCAAAGCATCATTTGGAGTCAAGACAATCGCTCTTCTAAAACCAGTTTCAGCGAATTCACTGTAAATATGATCATCAAGTGCATTGCGGCAAAGAAATTCTATGCCTTTTTCTTCATCGATAAGATCACATTGAGATGGATTGGTATCAATAAATTTAACTTTGACATAATTTATGGCAAATTTTGCAATCTCCATTGAAAAAGGATTTATTCCAACCAGTATTAACCCGGATTCATATGAGCTAACACTCACCTTTAACACTTTAGCGAGTCCTGCGCCAAATAGGGTTGCAAATGCTCCCAATATGAAAATGATGATAAAAATGGTGCACACAATGATATTCATTTCAGTATTCAGTTGATTTCCTTTAAGGGCTAAGGACGCATAGGATGCAACCGCAATAGCTATAATTCCTCTTGGTCCCATAAAACTAATAAACAAGCGTTCTCTTATTGAAATAGGGGTTTGAATTAATGCTAACATAATTGAAAATGGCCTAATTGCAATTCCAAGTATAACCGCAACCCATACCATTTTAGGTAGAAGAGGTATATAATCAAAAGGATTAATAAAAGCGGAAAGCAGAACAAATAGCATTGAGATAAAAAGCATTGCAACCTGATCTTTAAAATGTCTTATATCTTTAAGATAAGGCTCATTTAAGTAAGATATGGTAAAGCCTGTTACCGCAACACATAGAGGGCCTGAGGATTCAACCAGATGATTACTAAACCAGAAGATTCCAAGAGCTGACGCCAGCGAGGTCATACTTGGCAATCCTTGATCACCTAATTTGGATACCCACGGCAGAAGAATTTTACCAATTAATACGCCGCCTCCAACTCCTAGCAGAATACCCAGAATAACTTGTGATACAAAGGAAGTTACAAGTATTTTATGAGAAATGGTATTATCCATGACTAAAAATTTAAGCGCAATAGCGCTGAATAAAACCCCAATACAATCACCCCAGATCGCCTCAAATCTTAAAATGACTTCAATGTTATTTTTTACGGTTATGCTTTTAAGAATTGGGCTGATTACCGTAGGGCCAGTAACAATGATTATTGCTCCAAAAAAAATCGCTGCTTTTAAAGAAACTCCTAAAAAATAATGAACTGTATAGGCGCTTCCAATCCCAGTTAATGGTATAGAAATGAGAAAAATGCGTTGTAAAGCAACCGGTACTTTTTCAAAACCTTGCGATGGGAGTGATAATGCCCCTTCAAAAAGAATGATCGCTACTGCAATTTCAACAAGGGTCGTCAGCCCATGTCCTAGAAGTTTCGGATGAATAGAATCAAATCCCAATGGACCTGCTGCAATTCCAGCAACAAGATAAAATAAAATGGCAGGAATCTTCAACTTTTTACTTAATATGTAACAAATCATACCAAGACATAAGGCTATAATTATCGTTTGTTCCATATTTCTTACCGCATCGATATTGGTGTAAAATTTATTAAATTCACCTGTATAAAGCGCCCTATGCCTGAATATTCAGTTATTTTCGATATACTCAGCATATTCTCTTCGAATTGTAATGATCTGATTTCATTCTCCCATTTCCGAATGGACTGATTCACCTATAAGCTTATCAATTAAAGACAAAACATCGTTTTGATATTTCAAATTATATCTCGCATTTGAAGGTGAAGAACCCACTTTAATGGTATAACTAGTTGAAGGCATTGCTTTAAATAAATCCTCATCTGTTTTGTCATCTCCTATGGCTAAAATATAATCCACGTTTTTTTTCTGATCAATAAACTTTATAGCGGCAAAGCCCTTATCATAACCCTTCTTTTTAATTTCAATGACTTTATTGCCTTCAAGAATTTGTAAAGACAGTTCATTAGACATAATTTCTTTAAGTTCTTCTTTAAGCTCTTGGGATCTGACAAATGCAAAATCTGCATCACAATTTCTAAAATGCCACGCCAATGAAGCTTTTTTTTCTTCAATAAAAGATCCGTTACAACGGTCTGAATACCTTTGAAATACTGGATAAACGTTATCTTTCCATCCAGTATCAATGTCTATTTCATATTCCCATTTTTCTAGAGGTTTTTTTATCAATGCGCCGTGTTCGGCAATAATAAAAATATTCATATCGCCAAACCATTGTTCTAAAAACGATTGGTCTCGTCCACTGATGATCACAATAGAGTTCTTATCATCAGATGACAATTTCTTTAATTGCCCAATAAGGTTAGGGTTAGGTGTCGCTAATTCAGGATATTTAGCTAATGGTACTAACGTGCCATCATAATCCAAAAATATAACTCGATTATTGGCATGTTTATAATTGGTTAATATCTCTTTTTCTATATCAGAATTGATGTATTTAATTTCCATAATTTTTTGTTCATTTTTTATGAGTTGTAATTGGTTAAAAAAATCATTGGTCCACGAAAAAACAGTGTAGGTTTTGAGTCTATTTTTCATTTGAAAAATACGGTGATTACGTTCATCATCATTCATTTCAAGTGCCTTATAAATAGCTTCACCCATCTCTTGTTTATCAAATGGATTGACAATAATGGCTTCTCCTAGTTCGGCAACAGCGCCAGCCATTTCGCTTAGAATTAATACGCCGATATTATGTCTCTGGCTAGCAACATATTCTTTTGCAACGAGATTCATTCCATCTCGTAAAGGCGTAATCAATCCAACATGGCTGAAGCTATACAATGCAACTAATTCATTAAACGTTAATGATTTGTATTGATAAATGATTGGTCTCCACCCTATGGTACTGTATTTTCCATTGATCATGCCTACCGTTGCTTCGATTTCTTTTTTCATTTCCTGATAACGGGGAATCGTGTCTCTTGATGGAACGACTACCATATTAAAAATAACTCTACCGTGCCACATTGGATAATTTTTTAAAAAATATTCAAGTCCTAATAGTCGTCTGAGAATTCCTTTTGTATAGTCTAGCCTGTCAACAGAAAAGATAAATTTTTTTTCACCTAAAGCGTCTGTTAATTTATTGATTTCTTTTTCAATCTCAATACTTTCAGTTGCAAGACTAAACTGATCATAATCAATTCCTATAGGAAAAGCATCAGCTTTGATTATATTGTCCTGAGCAAAAATTTTTCTGAGCGAATTTTCATATCCTAAAATTCTACTGACTGTTTTTAAAAAATGCTGGGTGTAATCATTCGTATGGAATCCAATTAAATCAGCTCCCAACATGCCAAGCAGTATTTCTTTTCTCCATTTTGGAGGCATCATTCTAAAAATTTCGTATGAAGGAAATGGAATATGCAGAAAAAAACCGATATTGGCTTTAGGAAAGCGCTTACGGATAAGTCTGGGCAATAAGAAAAGTTGATAATCGTGTACCCAAATCAAGTCATCTGGCTGAATTAATTTCTCTATCACGTCGAAAAACAAGTGATTTGCCTTAATATAATTTTCAAAATAACTTTCATCCATAACAGCAACAGATGAAAAAAAAAAAAAAAGCGGCCAAATCATATCATTGCAAAAACCACTATAATATTTTTTATTGATTTTTGGGTCGATATTTACAGGATACACATCAAACGTGTTTTTATCTGAATCAACATCTGCAAATTCTTTTTTGGTATGTTCAGAATGCCCTACCCAAAGAATTTTTTTTGCGAAGTTCTGCTTGAAATTCGTGTCCATTTTCTGTGATAACGAAAGTATAGCTGAAACCAACCCTCCAGAGTTTTGTACAATTTGAGTTTGTTTATCTTTCGTTATAAGATTAAAAGGCAGTCTATAAGAGGCAAGCACTAAACGATTAAATGTATATTTATCTTGTGTAATCATGATATATATCCTTTCAGTCTAATAAAAAATTGGCAGGTCTAATTTTTTAGAAATTCTAAAAACAGCATTCATCAGCCCGACATGACTGTAAGTTTGTGGAAAATTACCCCATTGCCCGCCATGTATATCCACATCTTCACTAAAAATACCTACATGATTTGAATACGGCAGAATATTTTCAAGTGTTTTTATGGCATCATCAATTCTACCTACACAAGCCAATGCTTCTACATACCAGAAAGCACATACCAAAAAAGTTGATTCTGGTTTGCCAAAATCATCTTCATGTTTATAACGATAAACTAACCCCTGACTCGTTTTAAGTTCCTTTTCCAGTGTTTCAAGATGATCTTTAGCTCTTTGAGAATTTGGATTAATATAATTCATGCTGATTAACTGCAGACAACTAGCATCTAAGTTTTCCACGCCTATTGCCTGTGTATAAGCTTTTTTTACAGGATTGTAACACATCTCAATTTTTTGAAAAGATTGATCCATAAGAGACAACGCCATACTTTTTAAGTCTTTGTCGTTGAGTAGTTCTGCAATTTTGACCGCAGCTTTGCTTCCTGCCCAGTGAAAAAGATAAGTATAGCAATGAAATTGCTTACAATTCCGAAATTCCCACAAACCAGCATCAGGTTCGTTTATTGTTAAAGAAATATGATCCAAAAGCCATTTGATGATTTCTTTTGATTTATATTTTTCTTCAACATTTAAACGTTTATCCGTATAAATAGGTAACAGGCTAACTAAAACCTGACCATAAACATCATTTTGAACGTGGGTATAAGCATCATTACCGATTCTTACAGGCTTGTTTTCTAAATATCCTTTTAAATCTAACGTTTGCTCCATTATTTTTTTTTCGCCTGTAATGGTATATAGAGGTTGTATGCGATTCGTTTCATTGAGAATTATATTTTCAATGTAGTGAAAATATTTTTCCAATTCCTCAAAATGTCCGATGCTGGAAAAAGCGTTTAACGTATAATAAGCATCACGCATCCAGCAATACCTGTAATCCCAATTCCGGGTACTTTGATGATATTCAGGTAGGCTCGTTGTCCCTGAAGCTATGATTCCACCTGTATCTTCATACTGGTGAAGTTTAAGAATTAAAGCAGAACGAATTATTTCTTTTTGATAAAAATTGGGGATAGATGTACTTTTTACCCAGCTCATCCAATAGTCTTTTGTTTTTCTAAAAAATTCATCAGCAGTACTTTCTAATGAGGCTTCTAACGGTACACCATAAGTGAAAACAAGATACTTGTTTTCAGTGAGAGCGAAGTATTGATTATCCAATATGGCATTTAAGGGAATGTTGGCTGTTAAACGTATCTGACTGCCGATATTTAGATAACGAATATGATTGCTTCCCATGACAACTTCAGGCTTAATCTTGCCGTAATCTCCAACTGGTAAACAGGTTACTTTAATAAAAGGCCTTCCTTCAAGGAGTACAATTTTTCGTACCATCATCAGTGGTTTATAATAACGGTCGTACTGATAAAAACGCGGTGCAAAGTCTATGACTTTAAATCGACCGTCTGAAGCCTCAAATTCTGTGCAGAGAATATTGGTATTTTCAATGTAATATTGTTTAGAAGAAAAATTTTCTGATTTCGGAGATATTGAGAATTCACCTCCGATTTGATCATCTATCAATGAACCAAAAACAAAACTGCTATCAAACCTAGGCATACAAAGCCATTGAACATTAGCAAACGTATCAATATAAGCAATATAAGCACAATTCCCAATAATACCTAAGTTGTATTTATGTATTTCACTCATAATATCCCTTTTTGTTCACCATAATTAATTCTATTTTTGTCAGTTACTTTCATCTTTCATCCTCAAAATTAGAAAACCTACAGTGCCATCTAAAAATGAACCTAACAAAATACTAATCTTTGAACTTTCTACAATTTTGATATTTATTTTTTTAAAAGAAAGAAATGCTTTCAGTTGGCGGTGGGTTACTTGAGAGTTGATAAACTTTTTAGGCATCATGACCTATTCAATATAATAGATTGTAACTTGGTAATTTTATTTTAAATTGAACAGCGGCCC
>PDZT01000122.1 GCA_002753105.1 Deltaproteobacteria bacterium YD0425bin50
TAGTAAAGAACAAAAAACTGAAAATGTGCTAAGTATTCGTTTATTTTTACATATGCTGACATTATTACAACGAGAAGGCAGACTGATTGACTTTTTCTTTGAAGATTTAAGCGGATATGAAGATGATCAAATTGGAGCGGCAGTCAGAAGTATTCATGGGAATTGTAAGAAAACTTTGTCAAAATATTTAGCTCCCAAAGCGGTTATTGACAAAGAAGAAGGTGAAGACGTTGTTATCCAGAGCAATTTTAACCCTGATGAAATAAAACTCGTAGGAAATGTTGCTGGAGACCCGCCATTTACAGGTGTATTACGTCATAAAGGATGGCGAGCAACGAAAGTTGAATTGCCGACATTAACAGATATGCACGATTCAAAAATTATTTCACCTGCAGAAGTAGAACTAATGTAACTGATGGAGGAGAGACTATGAGAATATATCAGAAGGTTTTTCTGCTGCTTGTCAGTATCGCCATCGTTTCTGGAATACAGCACATAGCTGTTGCAGAAACCATACATGCTGGGATTACAGAATGGCCTCCGTATCTCATATATGATGGTACTGAAGTGAAAGGTATTATAATTGATATTCTTCAAGAAGTATCAGTCAGAACTGGCTATTCTATAGTCTATCATCAGTTGCCTCAAAAACGAGTATATGACTATTTCATGAAAGGTACCATTACTCTTGAACCCGGGAGTAATCCTGCATGGCGAAAAGAGTTTGAAGATATTTCCTGTTATTCAATTCCATACTATAAAGTAACAACAATAATCTTGGGAAAAAAAAGCCGACAGATAAACGCCACTTGCCCAGAGGATTTCCGCGGGAAGGTGTTGGGCGGTGATTTAGGATTTAGCGGGTATGGAGATGGATTTGATGAAGCATTCGCAAATGGAACGATTCGACGAGAAGATGTTACAACCGGCGCTAGAGGAAATATCCAAAAATTGGTATCGAATCGGGTGGATGGTATTCTTATTGATCGGCTCGTTGCGTGGCATACAATCAAAACTTTAGGTTTAAATCCAGATGATTTTCAGGAAATGTATAGATTCAAGGTTGTAGAATATTTGTTTTTGAGATTTCATAAAAATCAGGAGGTACTGCTGCCCAAAGTGAATGCAGCTCTGAAAGCGATGCAATCCGAAGGGATCATCGAAAAAATCACTGAAAACTATAAATAATAAAACAAGTGAGGATTGAATGGAGCCTACTTATATTATTGGTATTGATTTAGGAACGACAAATAGTATTGTTGCATATGTTGAAGCAACAGTTGAAAAGGGAAAAATTCCTGCGATTCAAATTTTTTCAATAGCACAGCTTGTTGGATCAGGCGTGATTGAAGATCGGGATATGATTCCTTCATTTGTGTTTATTCCCGGAAAACATGATGTATCTGAAAAAGGAATGGCGTTACCTTGGGACGCTGGTAATACGATGATTATTGGAGAATTCGCACGCGACAGGGGCTTAGATATTCCAATGCGCCTGATTTCATCCTCAAAATCATGGTTATGTAATCCATTAATTGATAGAAATAAACCCATATTACCTTGGCAGTCTCCAGATGAGGTAGCCAAGTTATCACCTGTAGAGTCTTCATCTGCAATTTTAAAACATATCCGTTATGCCTGGGATCACTTCATCGCTAAAGGCGATGAACAGCTTTTCATGGAACATCAGGAGATTTATCTTACGGTTCCTGCATCGTTTGATGCTGTAGCAAGAGAACTTACAGTGAATGCAGCAAAATTGTCAGGATTGTCTAATATTACCCTTCTTGAAGAACCTCAGGCAGCATTTTATGCATGGATCGAATCGTTTGGGGAGGATCGCATTGAAACCACTACCACATGGCGAAATTTTGTGCAAAAAGGTGATCTGATTTTAGTATGTGATATTGGTGGCGGAACCACAGATTTTAGCTTGATTGAAGTTTCTGAAGCTGAAGGCCAGCTTGCATTAGAGCGTATTGCAGTAGGAGATCATCTGCTGGTTGGCGGTGATAACATGGATTTAGCATTAGCTCATAATATATCTGAAAAATTAGCGAAAAAAAAGAAAAGACTTGATACATGGCAAATGCGGTCTCTTTCTTATAATTGTAGAAAAGCCAAAGAAATATTGTGTGCATCTCTGAATGATCCAGATCAGTCTTATCCCATTACCCTGTTGGGAAGAGGTTCCAGTTTAATTGGCGGAACCATTAAAGCTGAATTAACCACATCTGAAGTCAAAGACATTATCTTAGAAGGGTTCTTTCCAAAATGCAGTATCACTGACAGGCCTCAATCTAAACGCCAAGTAGCCATCAAGGAATTTGGTTTAAAATACGAAGCTGATCCAGCGATTACCAAACATATTGCTCAATTTATAAGTCAGCAGGAAGGTAAAGGAAAAGACAGATTACCAACAGCCGTATTTTTTAATGGCGGAGTGATGAAATCCAAGGCTATTCGGGAAAGAATTCTTGAGGTGTTATCCTCTTGGACATCAACAAAATCCAATCACAACATTCGGGAAATTGAAAATCAGAATTTTGATTTATCTGTTGCCAGAGGCGCTGCATATTATGGTATTGCAAGACATGGTCGGGGAATTCGTATCCGAAGCGGACTTGGCAAATCCTATTATATTTCTGTAGCAGCAGCTATGCCTGCTGTTCCCGGAGTACCAACCCCAATTAAGGCGCTTTGTGTCGCACCTTTTGGCATGGAAGAAGGAACAAAATCCGTATTAAAAGATCCGAAATTTATTTTGGTGGTTGGCGAAAATGTTAAATTTGATTTGCTCGGTTCTTCAGTACGCACAGATGATACATTTGGACAGGTTGTTGAAGAATGGGATGATGAAGAAATTGAAGAGATCACAACGATTGAAACCCTTTTGGAAGGAGACATCGGTAATTTAATTCCAGTATATTTTGAAATTAGCATTACAGAAGTCGGTACTCTAGAATTTTATTGCGTATCTAAAGAAGATGGGCAGCGATGGCGTCTTGAGTTTAATGTAAGGGAGAAACAAGATAGTGGAACTGTTTGATAAACATTATATCATTGGTATTGATCTTGGCACAACGAATTGCGCGGTTTCCTATGTTGAACTTGATGTTGATGAAAGGGAGAATAAAAAACAAAAGCAAACGGACACAACCATCAAATTATTTAAAGTTCCTCAGCTTACCGGTCCCGGTGAAGTGACTCATCAACCCATTTTGCCGTCATTTCTCTATATTCCGGGTAAATACGATATCAAAGAAGAACATGTTCGTTTACCTTGGAACACAGAAGATACGCATGTTGTAGGCCAATTTGCAAGAGATCATGGGTCTAAAATACCCAACCGGTTAGTTTCTTCTGCAAAAAGCTGGCTTTGTCATCATAAAGCAGACCGCTATGCGAATATTTTACCGTGGGGATCGGATGCATCTGTTCAAAAGGTATCTCCGATTCAGGCAACTGCTGGATATCTTCGTCATATGCGTTATGCATGGAATTACAGTAAAGGCCAGCAGGAAGAACTGTACATGGAAAATCAGTTTATTGTCATTACTGTACCTGCATCTTTTGATGAAGTTGCCCGGGATATGACAATAGAAGCAGCGACTCAGGCAGGCTTAAAACATATAACTCTGTTGGAAGAACCGTTGGCCGCTTTTTATAGCTGGTTAATTACGCATGAACAGCAATGGGACAAGTATGTGAAACCCGGTGAACTCATCTTAGTTTGCGATATTGGAGGTGGAACTACTGACTTTACACTGATTACGTTACGCATGGTTGATGGTCATCCCCGATTTGAACGCATTGCCGTCGGCGATCATCTGATTCTTGGTGGTGACAATATTGATTTGACCATTGCACGATTTGTAGAAGCTCAATTTGGAAAAAAAGGCAAACTGATTAAAGGAGATCGATGGAAAACACTGTGTCATCAATGCCGTCAAGTCAAAGAGCATTTACTCACCAAAGAAGGAGATTCAGAAGTTATTACGCTTGTTGGTGAAGGCGGCAATTTAATTGGGGGAACAGCCAGCTATCGGATGACAAGGCAAGACCTTGAACACATTGTGTTGGAAGGCTTTTTTCCTATTGTGTCATCGGATATTCCGAAAAAAGATAAGAGCCGTAAAGGCATTTCTGAATTTGGGCTTCCTTATGAGCAGGAGCCTGCAATTACAAAACAATTGGGCTGGTTTCTTGAACAGCATAAAACAGATGTAACCTCTATTCTCAATAAGGAATCTGTTCCGGATTTAATTTTGTTTAATGGCGGTTCAATAAAACCTGATGTTGTACAAGATAGAATCAGGGATGGAATAGCACATTGGTTTAAAAACACGTTTCCTGAATATCAAGGCCCAAGAGTATTAGCCAATCCAGAACCTGATCTTGCTGTTGCCAAAGGCGCTGCGTATTATGGGTTGGTCAAAATGGGAAAGGGAGTTCGGGTTGGTAGTGGAAGTGCAAGGTCGTATTATTTAGCCATTGGAAATAAAGAAACTCAAAAAGAACAGCAACATCAAGAGACGAACTCGACGCGTGTGATGTGTATTATTGAAAGAGGTTTGGAAGAAAATACCCCCATAAGCATAGAAAATCAGCAATTTGAAGTGCTTGCAAATCAGCCTGTGAGTTTTGATCTGTATAGTTCAAGCTATCGTTCTGGCGACCGATGCGGCGATATTTTTGATATTGATGATACATTGACAAGATTGCCGCCGTTACAGACGGTTATCAAATTTGGGGAAAAAGGGGTTAAAACAGCTATTCCAGTGAAGTTAGAGGGTCTTTATACTGAAGTTGGCGCATTATCTCTGCGATGTTGTTCTCAGATTACGAATCATAAATGGCAGTTGCGATTTCAATTAAGAGACATCAAAAACAGTATCAATATCGTGTCAGATCAGGAAATATTTGAAGATTCACTTATTGAAGAAATACAAGAAGTGATTCGGAATGCCTTTGCTTCAACCAAAGCCAAACAGACAGACAAACAGGATTTGAACACAATTACCAAAGATGTTACTCGAATTATCAAGCGATCTAAAGAAAAATGGCCTCTGGGATTAATACGTCAGATGGTTGATGAACTGATGCTTCATCATGACACGCGGCGCTTAACTTCAGATTATGAAATTCGATGGTTAAACCTGATGGGCTATTGTTTAAGACCCGGTTTTGGCGATAATATGGACGCCTATCGGGTTGAAAATGTATGGAAATTGTATCGAAAAGGGATGTATTTTAATAATAATCCCCAGGTTCATTCTGAATGGTGGATTATGTGGCGCCGTATTTGCGCCGGGCTTAAACCCGGTCAACAAAAACAGATTTTTCAGGATATTATGTCGATGATTGGGCCGAAAAGCCAGTCGCGAATCCCTTCTCAGGAAAAAATTGAACTTTGGATGATACTTGCCAATTTGGAGCAGTTAAGCATTAAAGATAAGCTCTATTGTGCAAATCTGTTGCTTCCGGAAATTCGTCCGAAAAAAGTTAAACATCAATTACTTTGGGTACTTTCCCGTTTAGGTGCCCGAGAACTGTTATATGGACCTATTGATAAAGTGATTCCTCCTAGTCATATCGAATCTTGGATTAATTTGTTGATCACTCAAGACTGGTCTAATCCAAAGTTGGTAGCCAATGCCTTGACCCAATTGGCTCGAAAAACTGGAGATACTGCACGGGATATCGATGATGAATATTGTTTACGAATTATCACATGGATGGAATCCAACACGTATTCGACTGGTTGTTTTACTGAAGTGATTCCATTGAAAGAAGAAGAAGATGTGAATGCGTTTGGTGAAGATTTGCCCATTGGCCTTTTAATACGTCATTCTCAATCATAAATCAGAATGGAATCAAAAAACATGCTCGAAACACCTCTGGTTAGCGTTGTTATTCCAGCCTATAATCATGAATGCTTTATAGCAGATGCGATTCAAAGTGTTTTGGATCAAACCTATACTGATATTGAACTCATTATCATTGATGACGCATCATCAGATAAAACCCTAGAGGTAATTCATTCATTTCAAGATAATCGGCTTCAGGTAGTATCTCATGAAAAAAACATGGGGTCTGCTAAAACGATCAATCATGGAATTGAACAAGCAAAAGGCGAATATGTTGCGATTCTAAATTCAGATGATTTGTTTTATAAAGAAAGAATTGCGCATATTCTCAGAGAAGTACAAGAGCATAATGCCGTATTTGCTGCATCAGATATAGAACTGATTGATCGCCATTCTCACGTCATTCGAGACAAGCATCATTGGTGGATAGACTGGTATGAATCTCTCAAACATGTGTATAACATGACTCAGGACATCATTCATGCCATCTTATCGGGTAATATGCTGATCAGCACATCGAATTTTTTTTTCAAAAAGGAATTGATTGCAGAAATAGGGAATTTTCAGAATTATCGATATGTGCAGGATTATGAATTTATTCTGAGAATGCTGTCTGCTTATCCAAGAAGCGTGAGATGGCTGAATGAAAAATTGCTGTATTACCGAATACATGAAACCAATACCATTGGACAAAATGCGCTTGAAAGCAATCGTGAAACCATAGAAGTGATTTTAAAATGGATACCTGAGCTGATCGAAACACCCAAAGAAAAAATCTGGCTCAAAACAATAGATAGCCATTTACGAAAAATTTCCGGGTATATGGTGCGCGCTGCTGCTGAAGAGGGCTCTAAAGAAATTCGTGATGAAAATAAGATACTTCGAAATGAAAATAAACTATTACGGAATGATAATAAGGTATTACAGAATGAAATAAAAAAATTGGCTAAGGATATCGAATCGACTCATCAGCACTGGCAATCTGATGCAGCCCGATTTAAAACCGAACTTGACACTACGCATCAACATTGGCGTTTAGATGCTGATAGGCTGACCAAAGAAATAGAAAAAACCCATACGTTATGGCAAGAAAATGTTGCCCGACTGCGAAACGAGATTCATGCAAAAGACCTTGAAATACTTCAGATTCGTGATCAATGGCATAAAGAGACTGAGATATTACATCAGAGTATGACCCAATTGCACCATACGTTTCAAAGTATGCAACAGGCGCTACGTCAAAAACCTTCCTATTTAAAATACAAGAAAAAAATAAAAAATTTATCGGAATTTCAAGCTGTTTTGCCACAATTAATGGATCGCGTTGATGTTATCTCGTTTGATATATTCGATACCTTGCTCATCAGACGGGTTGAACCGCCCGAAATGATTCATGAAGCGATAAGCAAATTTGTAGCTGATCATTGCAATGATGAGTATCAGAAAGCTGTTACACCAGAAACAGCACTAGGAGTTCGCCATCAGGTAGAACATGAATTACGTCAGGCTTCTGCACACCAAGGCCTAGATTTAGAATGCCGTTATTCTGATTTGGTATATCGGTGGCTTAAAGAATTAATTCATCCGAAAACGCCGTTAGAATCAAGTGTAAAAGTGATAACTGATTTTGAAATGCGGCTTGAAATGGCTGCACTGTATCCAAATACGGATGTGGTTACACTTTTGCTATGGTTAAAACAGTTTAATAAAAAAATGATAGCCATTTCAGATATGTATTTAGATACTATATATATCACTGCTCTCTTAGATTATTTTCAGATGAAACAGTATTTTGATCAGGTATTTGTGTCAAGTGATCTGGGGATTTGCAAATATTCAGGGCGGTTGTTTGGCCATGTTTCTACTATTTTAAATTGTGCGTATGAACGAATGATTCATATTGGAGATAATCCGATTTCAGATGTTCAGGTTCCGCTTCGTTTGGGAATTCATGCTTTTTATTTATATGACCGAAAGGAAAAAAAACGTCGTCGTATTTTACGGACGTACAGAGAATTAAGTCATCGCAGGAATTATTGGAAGGGAAAACACCTTGATGCTATTGCTCAGAGCTTTTCACCAGGTGATCCAGAAAAATCTTTCTTTTTCCAGTATGGTAACAACGTTCTGGGATATATTTTTTGTACGTTTATGTTAGGTGTTATCCAGCGTATCAAAGAACATCAGATTGATCATGTTTATTTTTTGGCTAGAGATGGGTTTTTATTTCAAAAAGTGTTTGAATTATTCAAGCATGAATATCCTCAGATGCTATTGACATGGCCTAAAATTACCTATGCCTATCTTACCCGAAGAACCACAGCCGCAGCGTCTGTTGTTCATGGCTTATCACATCAGGAGGCGTTAGCTGGACTGTATAATCCAAAACAACAGGGTCTTTTTTCGATTTTGCAAACCTACAGCCTGCCGATAGAACCGTTTATTGATTTGGCTAATAAACATGGATTGAATAACATCAAAGAACCCCTGCTCAACTGGCATGATTCAAGATTACTCAATTTTTTAGATGATGCTGAAGTTCAATTACAAATTAAGGCTCAGGCGATGTCTAAAAAACAGATGCTTGAAGCCTACTTAGAACAAATCGGTTTTTTTTCACAACAGAAAATCGCGTTGGTAGATATCGGCTGGAATGGCTCAATTCAAAGCTATCTCAGTCAAACTTTCACGCATCCTCAAGATCCAAAAGCATCTGTTTACCCGGAAACCTACGGTTTATATTTCGGATTTGTAAACGGAATTCCGCACCAGTTTTCACCATTAGACCGACTTGATGGCTTGGTCTATGATGCGAGACGCCAGACTAAAAATGAACAGGTATGTCAGGAATTTGAAGAACTGTTTGAAGAAAGCGCTCGTTCTTTGGAAGCGACAGTAATTGGATATACCCGGGATATCGATGACGATCAGGTAAGTCCGATATTTAAAAGTGATGATAAACCAGATAGACAAGCAGAATTATCGAGTAATCCATTGATTATGGAAATACAATCCGGGATGTTGTCGTTTGCAAAACGCTTTATTGACGCAGTACAACTGACAGGTTATGATTTTTCTGAACTAAAATCTTATACTCATACTATCATTGAACGCGCTGTAGCGTATCCAACCCAGCAGGAAGTAAACTTATTGACTCGTCTGTCTCATTCTGAAGACTTTGGAGGCGATGAGATTATGGATTTGCGTGAAATACGTCCAAAAAGCAGGGCATTCAATGGGTTGTTTCACATTAAAAAATCTCTTGTTACATCAAACTGGCGATATGGTACGCTGGTTTCCATGAAACTTCGATACTTATTACCTTGGTTTCGACTGATGGATATGCGTAAGTGATCATGACCAAACTTCAACGACTCCCCATAGGCGACTCATCGTTTGAAAGCATACGTGAGGGCAACTGGCTTTATGTAGATAAAACCCGGCATATTTTTCAAATGGTGGATGAAGGAAAATATTATTTCATGTCCCGTCCGCGACGATTTGGTAAATCGCTGACAGTTTCTACGCTAAGATGTTTGTTTCAGGGAAGAAAAGAGCTATTTGACGGATTATGGATCAAAGAACATACAGACTGGGAATGGAAAAAGTATCCGCTAATCCTTATTGATTTTAACGGAATCAGTCATGATACACCAGAAAATCTAAAATCTGGATTAATGACTCATCTTAAAGATATTGAAGATGTGTATGATATATCAGTTGAAGAACCTTTGTTAAAAGAGCATTTCAGGAAAGTGATTCGTTCGCTTTATGAAAAAATGAATATGCCAGTGGTCATTTTAATTGATGAATATGATAAGCCTTTGATTGACCATTTGGGAAGAGGTGAAGAGGCGCTCGACATTGCTAAACAAAACAGGGATATTTTGAAATATTTCTTGGGAGTTCTCAAAGATGGAGATGTCTCTTCTGTTTTGCGGTTTGTATTTATTACTGGTGTATCCAAATTCAGCAGAGTTTCGATTTTTTCAGAATTGAATAATCTACAGGATTTGACGATGTACGAACCGTATGCAG
Organism: Deltaproteobacteria bacterium YD0425bin50; assembly: GCA_002753105.1. Taxonomy (GTDB): domain Bacteria; phylum Desulfobacterota; class Desulfobacteria; order Desulfobacterales; family YD0425bin50; genus YD0425bin50. The sequence continues at coordinate 9,909 of PDZT01000122.1, forward strand.
ATATGCTGGGTTATACTCAGAATGAACTTGAGACATACTTCACACCTTATATCCGTCAATTATCGCAACATACAGGATATTCAGAATCGGAAATGATTGCAAAACTTGAACGTTACTATAACGGGTATCGGTTTTCTAAACGAGACATAAGGGTTTATAACCCATTTTCTGTGATGTCTGCGCTCAAGCAGAAAGACTTTAAAAACTATTGGTTTGAAACCGGGACACCTACATTTCTGATTAATCTTTTAAAGGAAACGAATTGGTATTTACCCAAAATTGAAAACATGAAATCCGGTGAATCTGTGTTCAGCACCTATGAAATTGACAATCTTAAACCCGAAGCCCTGTTATTTCAAACCGGATATGTTACCATCAAGGATATCAACGAACGGCTATATACGTTTAGATATCCCAATCAGGAAGTCAAAACATCATTTTTAGAACTTCTTTTTTATTCCTACGCTGAAGGAATCAGAGACAGTTCACAGTTTCTCCTGCTTGCTGGATATTTACAGCAGGAAGAGTTTAATGCTTTTTTTGAAACGGTATCTTCAATTTTTGCGTCTATACCGTATATGTTGGAAATCAAAAGAGATGAAGCGTATTTTCATACTGTATTTTATCTGATTGTATGCGCTTCCGGCGTCAATGCTCACAGCGAAGTCTTGACATGCATAGGCAGAATTGATCTGTTGATCGAGTTTTCCGATAAAATTTTTATTATTGAATTCAAGTGCAACCAAAGCGCAGAAACAGCACTTGCTCAGATTCGTGATAAAGCCTATGATCAGCCATATAAACAGAAAGGGAAAAAAATCATTCTGATGGGAATCAATTTTGATACGGAAAAGCGAACT
>PDZT01000123.1 GCA_002753105.1 Deltaproteobacteria bacterium YD0425bin50
GATCTTCTAAAAAGATCACTTAAAATCTCTTCTTTAGAAGGTTGGGATAGTATATTCTTTTGTTTTTCAATAAAAGCATTAGAAAAACCTGTGTTAAAATCTGGTAAATAGATAAATCCAGATAGGTTCATCGATGTCCCATTCGGATTCTCTATGTCATGGAAATCAAAAAATCGAGATAAGGGGATTTTGACAGATACCTGATCACCATACATAAATAGCATTGACAATCCATTTCGATTGTTATGGCTTTTTATGTCGATGGCAACAGAAACACCTGAAGGCGCTTTCAAACCAATGCGAACAAGTTCGGAGAAAATCGTGGTAAGTCTTGTGGAATAAATATCATCGAATCCTAATTCTTCAGATAAATTACGTATTTTTTTAATAGATTCCGTAAAAGCTTCAGGGCTGTTCACCTTTAATATGCCAAGTTCTATCATATTCCATACCTCAAAACGATACATGAAGCATCATCATTCCCTTTATCAAAAACAGTTAGCATTTCAGTTGCAATCTTCTGAGCTGATCCTGTGAATAGCCCCGGGTAATCTTCAATATCAAAATGTTCCCGTAACCCATCTGAAGATAACACGAGAATAGTATCGGGATGCAATTTAAGTTGATGTTCTTTTGGAGCCGTAATCATGTAGCCAATAACGCCATCCTTAGAAATCAGCTTCAGCGAGTTTGATCCATACACTTTGATACCTATATTGCCGATGCTTATGCAATTCAGATTGCCATTTATGAGATCAATCCGGCATATTGCAGCAACAGCGCCACGTGTTCCCTTTAAATGCGCATGCAGACCGTTCATCATATCCAGTAAACTTTGGGTATAGTGAGACAGCACAAAATTTTCTGCAAGAACGGCAACTTCATGAGCCTCTGGTCCATGACCTAGAGCATCAATCAGTGCTAAAAAACACTGATTGTCATAAACCCTTACAACACCAGTATCACCACATTCATCTTCCCAACCGCTGAACGAGTGTTTTACGATATAATAGTCAATTTTCTGCATTTGTTCTCCACTTTCTGGCAACGATGTGTGTTCCATGATTTAGTTTGGACTGAATCGTAAACTCATCCATGATCCGTTTTACGCTGGATAGGCCTAGTCCAAGCCCGTTGCCGGTACTAAAATGCTCCTGCATCGCCTGATCAATATTACCAATACCGGGGCCTTTATCTAAGGCTATAAGCTCAATCGCTGCACGATTTCTATCTTGAATAATTTTTATTGTAATAGTGCCTTTCAGGGCATATCGGAGGATATTTGTAGATAGTTCTGATGCTGCAGTGGCAATTAAAACCTGCTTGATTTCATCGAATCCCGCCTGAACGGCCAACCGTCTTGCCGTGTAAATGACATGAGCATTATCTGAGGGTTCACAGACTTCAATAGTAACCTCTTCCACTTCCACTATAGCCATAGTATTCATTGTTCATTGTTCTTTTCCGTAATACTACTTGAAGTCATCAAGTCTGATGCGTCATAAAATGGTATAATGGTTCTGTTAGATTGAAGTAATTCGAAACCATCTTCCATCGTTACTGCAGTGCTAATATCCTTAAAGTCAACGTCAAGATCAACTAATGCAGAGACAACTCCGGGTTGAAACCCAACAAAGACAACACGAGTACCTAACATTGAAATCATACGCGCAGTATCCACAAGTAATGAAAAGGTAAATGTATCAAGCGTTTTTACATCAGACATATCGATTAACACGCCTCTTACAGAAGTCGCTTTCACTTTTTCCAAAATTTTTTTCTGAAGTAACATCGCGTAATCGTCATCCATATCACCATTGACAGGAATAACTATAGTATTATTGACAATCTGCATGTTAATCCCAGAAAAAAAAGATCGGTCATTCATTTTCATTCCCTTTCAATCCAGTCGTGCTATTTTTTTCTGGTAACCTCAAGGTTTAATAGGGCAAACGCATCAGCTAATGCATCCTCTAAAGTGGAATTGGTAATCACGTCACCAAGATCAATGCCTAGCTGGACAATAGTTTGCGCAACTGCTGGTGATATACCCGAAATGATACAGCGGCATCCCATCAGCTTTGTTGCTTTGGCGATTTTGATCAAATGATTGGCAACAGCGGTATCAACTGCCGCAACACCTTGAATATCAAGAATGATCACTTTGGATGACGTTTCAGTGATTTTTTTCAATATAGTATCCATCATTTGCTGGGCACGCGCTGAATCCACAACACCAACAACTGGAAGGACGACAATCCGATTCCAGAGTTTAATTGCCGGAGTTGAAATTTCAGTAATAATACGGCTTTGCTCTCTTAATTTTTGTTCCTGTCTGACTCTGTCAGTGATATCAAGGATATATTCCAAGCCACCAATAATATTACCCTGTTCATCCCTCAGAGGAGCAGCCGTGTATTCTATGTACATGACCTTTTCATTGATCCTAACCTCATTGCGCGCAGTACTAGAATCACCGTTTTCCATGACTCTTTTCATTCGACACTCTGGCTTTCTGCAATGCTGGGAATTAAACATCTCATAACAATACCTGCCTTTAATAGATTCCCAGCTTTCTTTAAGTAGCTTACAGCCTGATTCGTTCATAAAAATGATTTTAAAATCCCGATCAACAACCATGACGGGTGTTGGTATCTGCTCTAAAACTTTTAGTGATAAATCTGCACTAATTTTCTGATTGATTTGATTTTGGTGATTATTCATAAATAAGTTAAGTTCCTTGCTTATTAATAATTATGAAGTATTTCTGATTCTACCCCGTAATTGGGAGACACAGGAGAGGGATAAGACACATAACATCATGTACGTTCCCAAACTAGAATTTGGGAACGTGATAAAGAGAAAAATTACACAGTGAGTTGGATTTTGGTTTCAGATATTCTTTGTTTCAGCCATTCCTGATAAATTCTCTGTTTACAAATCGATTTTGTAGTATCATCCAATTCTGATTTCTTAGGACACAGCAATTTATAAATATAGAATTTACCATTGTATTCAATTGGCCCAACATACTCTCCCGCTTTATCTGAAAACAGTTCATTTTCAATTTTGGCAGGGATCATTCCTCGATAAATGATACCAATAAAGCCACATTGATCTTTTGTTGTCAAGTCAATGGAGTGATGCTGAACGAGTTCGCAAAACAGCTCTTCACCATCATCTAACTGTGCTTTAAGTTCATTGGCTAAATTCTGATCGGCCAGTACCAAATGCGCAATTTTAACAAATTCCAATTTTAATCTATTATCCACATATTCTTTTTGAATAGCCTCATCACTAGCAATTATATCCATTACTTTTTTTTGCAATAACTGATCTTCAATCATCTTTTCAAAATCATCTAATGTCAATTGAACGCTTTCCAACCATTTTTGAGTCATTTCTGATGAATGAAGCCCTGCGGCTCGTCGATAATCATCCGCAGCCTGTTGTAGTTCATTCACTGACACAGTGATATTGTTTTTCGAAGCTGTTTTTCGAATAATCTTTGTGGAAAACAATTGTTGAAGTGCAGTCTGTCCGGGTTGTTTGATTTGAAACATTAACTCATCCAAGGTTAAGTCAACGCCATCGATTGATCCGATTACCACGGAACTTTGTTTTGAAGTCATGCCTATATCTCCTCTTCATTTTTTGGGGAATGTATTGGATTATATGTAGTAAAAAATGCGTTTTTTAAGAATTATTTCAACTGAATATAATATGAATTATTAACTGCAAAATTGTATTGAAGTCAATAGTAATTTCATCTATACATTTTTCATCTTAATCATAGAAACTACACAGATATTATTGCTATGCAAACCGGTGAAATTCAAAAAATATTCTCTCAGTCAATTTTTAATGTTCTTCCTGAGCACATCCTGAATCATTTAGAAAAGCGATTATCTATACAATTTTTTCAAATTGGAGACCTAATCATTCGCAAGGGTGAACCTGCAGATGGGTTTTATCTGATTTTTTTTGGAAAAGTTCGCGTATTAGACGACACACAGCAAGATCAGTCCATTACGCTGGCATTGCTTGGAAAAGGAGAAAGTTTTGGAGAACATGCGTTATTGTCCAAAAATCCAGCGAAATATTCAGTTCGTGCTGCTGCTCAAACCATGCTGCTCAAGCTTTCTGTAGAAGATTTTGATCAGTTAACGCATGAATTTCCAGAGTTTAAACAAAGACTTGAATCGCGAATTACGAAGCATGTTGAATGCAATTTCTTAAAAAAAATTCATCTGTTTTCAGGACTCAAACCTCAAGAAATACAAGCCTTACTCAACTGTATTGAAACACTTCAATTAGCCAAAGGCGACTATCTGTTTCATGAAGGAGATATTCGGGATGCTGTATATATTGTTCGTGATGGAGAATTGAAAATTGTCAAGGAAAGTGCTGAAAATTTAATCTTAGCTCGATTTAACCCGGGAACGTTGATTGGTGAAACAGCTTTACTATATCAAACACCGCATTCAGTCTCTGCGGTTGCAGATGCTGAATCGGTTGTACTTCGTCTTACAAAAGAAAAATTTGAACCGTTTGCTCAAAAACAAGAAATTTATAATTTACTTTTAGAACAGGCAACGAATCATTTACTGCAGCAAAAAAGTCTTGTAGCTTCTGCTGAAATTTCTGCTCAGGAAAAAAGAGATATTTCTGGCCTTCAAGTCAAAAGATTCGATCAAAAAAAAGGATTGCTTACTCATCATTATCCTTATGTTATCACAAATCAGCCTGAACTGATTGGTGTTGCATGTATGTCAATGATGAATAGTTATTATCATTTCCAGATTGATATTCAGCCTTATATTGAACGACAAATTCTAAACCAGCAAATTGATACACTATCAAGCCTTAGTTTAAAGTTCGAAGAACAGGGATATCTGACCCGTTTGCTTGAATTGGATACAAATCACTTAGATAGCCTTAACTATCCAGCTATTGCCAGTATCGGCAATCAAACCTTTCTTGTTGTTGTGTATTCGATTTCAAAAACAGAAGTGATGCTTGCTGATCCATTAAAAGGGATTGAGATAATTCCGCGTCAATTATTTGAAAAAATTTGGGATGGTCAGCTTTTAACTATTTCACCTGCGCCATCATTTCATGCTATCCGAAAACACACTCAAAAAATTTACAGCCAGTTTTTACCGCTTGCTGCGGGATATTGGCAATTGTTGGTATATGTCATTATCACAACGATTTTAATTCAACTATTAAGCACTGTGTTACCTAAATTTTCACAAATTATTGTTGATGAAGTGATGGTTCACAGTGATAATTCATTGTTGTATGTCATGCTGGTTGGTATTCTTTTAGTTAGTGTTTTCCAGTTATTAGGAGGAATGTTACGAGAATTGCTGATCATTCATGTGTTCCAGCGCATCAATGTTTCATTGCTCCTGCGTTTTTTTAAACATATCCTTTCGTTACCACAAAACGTCTTAAGTAAATGGCATGTTGGAGATTTAATGCTCCGCATTTTAGAAAATGAAAAAGTTCTGCAATTGATTACGCAAAGCGGATTAAAAATAATCATCGATAGCTTTACGATTTGTATTTATATCATCCTGCTGCTCCGAATGAATGCGAAGATGACCGGTGTTGCATTCATTTTTGTGGCAGCTTATGGTTTGTTGATTATTGTGGTTTCCCCGTCGCTCAGATCATGCAATCGCAAGATATTTGATTCCAACAAAGAAATTAAATCCAATCTGATTGAAACCATTATGGGAATACAGAACATCAAATCTATGGCATCGGAGCCGTTATTTTACCAAAAAGGAATGGATTTGATCACTCAGGGTATTATTGATCAATTTAAGGGAATTCGGTTAAGCATGGCGGTTGGAATTATCAGCACTTTTATCAATCAGGCAGGAATAGTAGCTATATTGGGATATGGCGCTGTGCTTGCTTTGGAGGGTAAGCTGTCTATGGGTGAACTTGTAGCCTTCAATTCTATGTTGGGATTGTTAATGGCACCGTTAATGGGATTAGTTGGAGTCTGGGATGAAATACAAGAGATTCGTATTTCATTTGAAAGAGTGAATGAGGTATTGGCGGTTTCTCCTGAATCTCAGGACATATCAATTATTTTGCCTCCCATTGAAGGCCACATACGATTCGAAAACATCGGATTTCACTATGAAGGCAGTAGAAAAGAAATATTGGCCAATATTAACCTTGAAATCTTTCCCGGACAAAAAATTGCTGTGATTGGCAGAAGCGGCTCAGGAAAAACAACATTGATGAATATGCTGCCCAAGCTTTGCGTGCCAACATCTGGAAAAATATATATTGACAACCGAGATATCAGCAATATCGAACTTTCTTCTCTACGTCATCAAATTGGATATGTAGAACAGTCTCCGTATTTATTTAATGGAACGATCAAAGAAAATATCGCCAAATCAGATCCTCATGCTGATATGGAAAAAATCATGACTGCGGCCATGTTATGCGGCGCTCATGAATTTATCGAAACCCTCCCACTTAAATACGAAACTCAAATCGGTGAACGCGGCATCATGCTTAGTGGCGGACAAAGACAGCGTCTGATTATTGCCCGCGCTCTTTTAAACGCACCGCCCATTCTTATTTTAGACGAAGCTACGGCTGCATTGGATGCTGAATCAGAAAAACGGATTCAATCCAATTTAGAACGATTTATTAAAGGCCGCACAACATTTATGATTGCCCATCGTTTACATACAGTACGCAATGCAGACCAGATCATTGTATTAGATCAAGGTCGTATTGTTGAAAAAGGAACGCATGCAGAGCTAATGAAACAAGAAGGGCTTTATTACTATTTGTCTCATCAAATTCAGGATTAACGGCCTTGATCTTTGTTTCGGCCACAATGTAGGGGCGATGCTTGTCATCGCCCTTTTGAAGGGCGAACACAAGGTTCGCCCCTACATCACACATTATGATCATTTGGCAGAAACGATGATCAATGCCCACATTTATGCGACAAAAATTGTCAACATAAGGTCTCCACGCTGGCCATTGGCATTAATTTTACCAAGACCTTGTAACCGTAAAACACTAGTTGAGGATGTACCCGGGGGAATTTTAATTTTATACATTCGGGTATAAAAACCCCACGGAATGTTTACCATTTTAATTGCACCATGCATCGCTTCATGAGGAGTGATATTGAGTCTTCCATAGAGATTGGGATCATCTATATGCCCGGTAACCTGAATGACCTGTAAGACAGGAGTTGTTTTTTTTTCGGTAACGTAGCGTATCCGATCCTGTATGCCAATAGCAGGTATTCGATGAAATACTTTTAATAAAATCATACCACAGACAAACCCGCCAATATGCGCCCACCACGCAATATTACTCATATGAACTGAAGCGCTTGCAGCATTGATAAACTGCATAAGAAACCAAAATCCAAGAAAAATAAACGCGGGTAATTCTACAAACCATGGAATAATAATAATGGGGATAAGTGTAAGAATTTTTGCGTTTGGGTACAAAATAAAATAAGCCCCCATAACACCAGCAATCGCACCACTCGCACCAATGGTTGGAATATTCGCATGTAGATTAAAAAACAACTGAACCAAACCTGAAACGAAACCACAAAACAGGTAAAAAAGAGCATACCGGATTGAACCTAATTTGTCTTCTACGTTATCTCCGAAAATCCACAATGACCACATATTCCCTAATAGATGCAAAAAATCTCCATGAAGAAACATAAAGGATAAAAAAGAAAAGAACTGCTGACCCCAATGAAAATACTCACTGATATATGGAATGGAATATCTTGCTGGAACTAAGCCATAGAGATAGAGAAACTGATCAATACGGTTTCCCTGTAACGATTGAATATAAAAAAAAAAGATATTTAAGCCAATGATAGTGTAATTGACTATAGGGTAATTTTTTGAAGGAATGGTATCTCGAATGGGTATCATTGATTATAATTACAAATTAGAAATTACCAATTTTTTTTTCTATTATGGTGTATAACATTTCGTAATGGTTCAATTAGTAATTGAGTACGAATGTTAACCCCTTTTTGTGTCAAATGGTATGAAGTATCATAAAATAACTCTTCAGAAAACATGGCTTCATACGGCGTGAAAACTATTGGAACATTAAATTGCTGATAAAATAGATTCACTTTGTGCAAATTATCTTTTACATCTTGCTGCTGATACAGATCCTTATATGCCAGATTCGGCCATGTGGCAATGACATATATATTGTTCTCCTTAGCCCATTGAATAAACTGTCTAATCGCTTGAACACCATTTGAGTTTTCTTTAAAAAGAAATCCGCCTTTTTCATCATGTACACGATCACGCATTGCCTGCGTTACATTTTCATCTAAATTATATGTAGCATCTCCATGGCTCCCAAACTCTGGAACACTATTTCTGAACTCTTTATCAAATCCCGGAATATTGCTTTTTATTATTCTTAATATAGGCTGGGATAACAAAATATGAATTTTTTCTTTTATAGAAAGCGTTTGGATATACGATTTGCCTATGCCATAGACTATATTTAACATCATGCTCGTGGGTTCATCATATGAATAATACGAGTATTCTAACGATAGTAAGACAATATCATTTTTTCGAAGAATACGTTTTGCCTGATAAAAAATAAAATCTGTAGAAAGGGCAGCATGAAGTCCGAAATTATAAGTTGGAATACCCAAGCTCGCCTCAAGAGTTTTTGCGCTGATACCTACATATGCACTCGAACCACCAATAATAATCAATTTTGGTGATCCTACTGTATTGGCTTGCCTGACTTTTTTTTCAATATAGTTACATAAATACGCATTATCTTCATTTAGATGATTCATACCGCAATATGACAGCATTCCATAAACACCGATAAAACCGAATGAACTGATTATAATGCATAGGATAAAACGAATAGGTTTCATATCTATCTTTAAAACTGAAAATAAATAAAAATAGTAGGTTGGCCTTCTATCATTTTTAAAACAATACATGCGACTAAAAAGCCGATAAATGTTGCCCAAATCGTATTCAATTTAAAAATGAGATTTCTATAGCCATAGAATTTTTGAATATCTAAGGTAATTTTTGGGGGACGATCAATAGTTAAATCAAAAGAGTTCATGATTTGATAACAGTTTGGCATACATATAGCTATTAAAAAAGCTATCGCAATATAATAATCCCAATCCAAAAATGATACTGGCCATAGAAGTGTTTTGGTATTTATAAGACTCATGATCATGTGTATAGCAGATGAAACATTCGGCAACCGAAAAAAAATCCACGCAACCATAACGCAAAGAAACGTCACCATCCACGAAAAACCAATTGTCATCGACTTCATTCCCCAAAACCGATATTGGGGAATACGCATCATCACGATTTCATAACTCCGATGGATAACTAAAAATAATCCATGCAATACCCCCCAAATAATAAATGGCCAGCCTGCTCCATGCCATAATCCGCCAAGAAACATAACCGTGACGACATTAATTGCTAAACGAAACTGTCCTTTTTTATTTCCGCCTAAAGGAATATATAAATAATCTCTTAAAAACCGAGATAGCGTAATATGCCAACGCCGCCAGAATTCTGAAATATTGAGAGATTGATAAGGTGAATAAAAATTCAGTGGTAATTTCCAGCCAAAAAGCCGGCTAAGGCCTATTGCCATTTCAGAATATCCTGAAAAATCAAAATATATCTGAAATGTATAAGATAAAATTGCCTTCCATGAAGTGATCATATCTACAGTAGCCAAATTTTCCATCTGTTTAAATATGGGGTCGGCATATGCGGCTAAACTATCTGCTATGGCATATTTTTTAAATAACCCAATAGTAAAAATAACCAATCCAATACTCAAATCATTTATACAAGCATCCAAAGATCGGGAGTTTTTGAGTTGAGGGACAAGTTCTTTATAATGAACAATGGGGCCGGCAAATAACTTAGGGAAAAAAATGATGAACAAACAATAATGCAAAAAATTGTCTGGATGAATTTTTTCCTGATATACATCTGCTAAAAATGCGATTTGCTGAAAGGTAAAAAACGAAATTCCCAAAGGCAATATAATATTCGGAATATTCAACTGCCCATTCAACAGATCATTAATCGTGGACAGAAAAAAAGCAGTATATTTATAATACCCTAACATACTCAAATTCAATGCAATTGCAAACGCTGTAATCCATCCGCTCTTTGTCCGTTCAATCGTTTTTCCAAAAAGATAATTGACTGAAATGCTTATTGCCAACAACCCGGTATATTTCCAATTCCAGTATCCATAGAAAAAGAAAGATGCAGCAATCACAGAAATCATCGCAACATATTGAAGCCGTAACCGTTCAAGAATAAAATAGATGGCAATAACGATTGGCAAAAAAATAAAGATAAATTCTAAAGAATTAAATAACATGTAGTTTATGGATTAATACTGGACAATACGTTCATTAATAGATTCAATATTTCTTTTGAGTTGATCTTTTAAAAATTGGAATGCCATTTCCCCTTCAATAGAAATATCTTTATTATACAACACTGTGTTATG
>PDZT01000124.1 GCA_002753105.1 Deltaproteobacteria bacterium YD0425bin50
TTGGAAGAATAACCCTAAACCTATAATCAGTGTTCTTGGATATGATAATATCTGAACTCTCATTGACCCTGCCAAGCATCTTCTCCAGATCAGCCCTGCATCTTGCCCTAACTGTCACTGTTCCCTGTTCTTTGTCATACGCTTTCTGTACTACCGAATAAAACCCATCCATCGTAAATACCCACATGAGTTGCTCCGAAATATATTGTTTATTAGTTATATATTTATTACTAATTACACCAAACTATACAAAAAGTCAACCTAATATGACGATGTAGTCAGCACAATATCCTCTATTTTCCGGCCATCTGGCATATAATCACTTTTAAGAAATGCTTTATATGCTTTGATGATTCTATCTTTCTCACTTTTGGAACTCACCTTGATTACATCAATATCATAGACAATATCCAATGAATTCTTAAAAATCGTTTCATTATTATTTTCCTTGACCACTACCTGTTTAAATGCCTCTAACGTAGAATATTTATGATTCCGTACAAAATCTCCCGTACACCTGCCATAATGATCTGTACGATATACAATAGCATCAAGCCTGCAAATTCTATCGATTTTAAAATATAACCCGTTTGTTGTTGAATTCCTAAACTTTAATCTTGTAAAAAAATAACTGGCTCCGCCAGTTTCCATATCATCCACTGGAGACATGCCGCCCCATGTAAATCCTCTCCGCAGCTTATCTGTTGTTTGCGCCATAATACCGCCATTCGACAATACAGTTTCAACAACGCTCACCTCTGTAGAGCCATTGGTTGGAGAATGGCTTAAGGAATAGGTTTGAGCAAAATCAGGCCAGTCTTTATCCGCCATTAATAGTGGATTGATCCTGTTTGTCCTACCAGCAAAACCGCCAAGAAGCCGGTTTTCAGAAAACGGATCATAGCCCTTTAATTTCTTCACATCCAGTCCAAATAGACTCGTGATACCATGCTCAAGTTCTCTGACTCTATCCACCTGATCTAATTTCGCCACTTTTTGAAATAACGCATCAATCTTGCCAGCAATAACAGCATTATCAGGATTGGCAACGTAACTATTTAATATCTGTCTGAAATACAACTCTTCGCTATCTAACGCTGTAGCCCTTTCACAATGAACGTTGAGCTGTTGCATTACCTTTTTTATTCTGGCCGAAGCATCACCTATACCTCCGGAACTATTGACAAACATCTGAATTTTTCCCGCATGAGCATAATTACGCCCCGCATCAGTAATCCCCTTCCAATATCGAATGGTTACACCATCGATCACTGTCTCATAATACTTCCCATACGTCAGTGAGTAAATATGAGATAAGTAAATAGAATTGCCAGTGCGATGCAAGACCCCATTCTTAAACACTTTTTCTTCAAATGTAGCGTCTTTTAACTGGAATGCCCCTAAATTCTTCTTTTCAAAAGACTTAAAATAAGGCGGCATGAGTTTGAATTCACAGCCTAATAGTTCCTTGCCATCGACATCCATCTCAGGCCAAAACAGAACATTATGATCTTCAATCATATCGATATCTATTCGTACAGCAAATCCATTGGTGGTTGATCTCTTGATGGCCTCTATTTCACCATTCGTTAAATCACATAAGGGCTGTAATGCAAGATTAAATCTCTTGGCTATATCATTCCTTCGTGCAATCAATATATCAGTCAATTCTTTTTTTATAGCACTATCCTGAATGCCAGATGCTTCCACCAGCATACGAATATCGCCATCGGTTATTGCAGCAACACGCTTTGCACCATGGAGCAGTTGTTCTTTGGTAATATTGCCAAAGATGTCATACGATTTCGGATTGAGTGATGCGTCTAATAATGAATCAATCTCAGAAACAGTTTCACCAAATGCGCTGCCCTTTAATCCGCCCATGGCTCTGTACCTCAGCGAACCGCCCACATCTATCCGTATTGCCTTATTGCCCTGAACAAGTAAATTATCATAGTTTAAGCCCACAACATCCCAATTGCCAAGCCACGCATCAATCACAAAATGCTCATGCACTCCTGTAATTTTGGGTGATTTCAACACCGCTTTCCCCATACTCAGATTCTCGATGACCTTTGACGCCACGCCTAATTTACCCGTTGCATCATAGATCATTTTTAACTCAGGGACATCTACGCCAGCCAAGTGATAGAGCTTGGACGCAAGGATTTCATTGAACGCACTATGTTCATCCGATGGAAATTTAACATACCATTTCTCTTGAGGATCATCGTTACGAACATAAAAACCACCTGGATTCGACCCCTTTTGCCCACTATATTGGATAAAGTCCTCAAGGTTCAATAGGTTGATGTTACTCTTGCCAGCCTTTGAATGGATATATTCATCGATAAAATTGATAGATGCGCCGTGTTGAATCGCTAATTCGCCTAATGCTTTGGGTATAATTGTGGTTCCATTGTCGATAAGGCCGAATATTATCTTCTGTTGATCTTCTGACTCAAGAGCGCCATTAGAGGGATTAGCGTATTTGAATTTACAGCATTGGCAGTCGTGTTCAGATCAACGTAATATTTTGCATTATGCAAGGCTGGTGTTATGGTTTGGCAAATTATTGCCTGTGGATGACACCGGTACGGTGATTTTCGGGCCGAACAGATTGATCCATGCCAATGATCCTGAAGCGGATTTAAAGACGGTGGAGCATTCTGGCAGGGCGATAGAGGCTGGCAGGCAGGATTTGGAAAAACAAATGGCCATGTTTGGGTTGACTTATTTAATGCCTAAAACCGGCAATCAGACGGCAACAGAAAGGGCGATTGATTCAAGCGAGAATAATTCGGCATTACTGGGCTGGGCATTGATATTTCAGGATGCTGTTAATTTGGCATTAGACTACACAGGGAAATACTGTGGTCATGATGAAGGCAGTAATGGTTCGGTGGTCATCAATACGAGTTTTAAGGATGCGTTAAGTGATCAGGATTACCGGATACTGATTGAGAGTTTTAATTGCCTAAAGAGCTAATTATCGGGGAGTTTAAGCGCAGAGGATTGATTAACGACGACTTAGATATTATTGATGTATTGGCGATGTTGGAGAACGAACGGACTCAACTCACCAATTCACTGCCGCTGACAGGTGGAACTTTTTTAAAGTAGGGTGAATCATGAATGATCAGCAGTTAATCGATTTTGTGATCACTTCACGGAACGTTCAATGGCAATATCAACTGGATCGCAATACTCAGGATTCGCTTCTTCAGTTACAAGGTATCATCACTCATGCGAAAGTAGAGATTATGGATGATATCGATAAACAGGCCTCAACACTATCAGCATGGCAGGAAACACGAGCGATTGAATTACTGGATTCAGTGGATCGCTTAACTGCCGGCATCAAGTCAACATCCATCAAGTCGATTGCAGATATAGCGTCCATAGCATGTGCAAGATCATTGATCGAGCATTCAGATATCACGTCATTGTGGGGTAGAATTAAGGGATTTAATCATGTGTATTTATCTCCAGAGCAATTAAGGAGCTATGTCGTCAACACGCCTATTGGCGGTAATGTGCTTGAAACATGGGTGAATGCGTCTTTCAATAATGAGTTACACACCAAGATTAAAACTGAGATTGTAACCGGCGCTTTGCGTGGTGAAGGGTATAAGCCATTAATAAAAAGATTGGAAACAGGCTTTGATCATGTATCTCAACGAGACATGATGACGCTTGCCAAGACGTATGTTCAGAGTGCCAATGTCAGCGCATAACAGGCTGTATATCGGGCAAATAAGCATGTTGTGATAGCAGTAAAGTGGTCGGCTGTGATGGAGTCTGGCCACATCAAAACAGGGCATGGTACGTGTCCTGTATGTGCCGCATTAGATGGGCAATTGTTTCGATTGCCTGATTCTCCAATGGATATACCTCATTTAACCCGGGAGGAATTTGATCAACAGACCGTCAAGATGATTGAGGAGTTCCATAAACCAAAGAAGCACGCTGAAATTCTGAGCATTTTAAGTCAATTGAAAGATAAACAAACGGCTGTTGAGCAAAAAGCATTGAATGCAAAACAGGTTAAGGAGGCATACGAAAAGAATGCGTTTGTAAATTCGTTGAATAATCCAGCGTCAATAACTACGTTTTTACCGGATACAAAGACCTATGATACATTCAAGGCCATATCTGCGCCAGATTTAACCTTAACCAAGACATTTCAGTATGGAGAGGTTGATTTTCCTCATGTCGCTGGCAAGAAAAAATCGGCTGGCGTGATCCTGTATGATGAAGCCACCCATAAGGTATGGATTGTAGAACCAACGAATCATTTTGGCGGATATCAGCATACATTTCCTAAAGGCGAAGTGAGCAGCACGCTGACCTATCAGGAGTTTGCATTAAAAGAGTGTTTTGAAGAAACCGGAATGCAGGCTCAACTTATCGGATATGTGGGCGATTATAAAAAGACAACATCAATTACGAGTAATGGCGGTATGCACGTCAAAAAACAGATCGGCTCTCCAAACCGAATCGTTACCAATGGAATCCCATCCAGCGATGTCTTTCCCGAATCTACCATGACCCATTGCCGTTCCTTACCTGAGTCAGAGAGTTCCCAAATTTCATAATAATTCGGCTCAATTACCCTGATTCTCTCCACCACTTTGGTCGAGTAGCGTCCATTATCGACTACAATCGAATCCTTAATTCTGATCTGGGATAATGACAGTCCAGTCGAAGTGGACTTGACTTTATACCCTAAAATATCTTTTGCTTTTATATGCACCCAATTCGGCCGCCAGCCCTTCTTCTGGATAACGTCAGCACTCAATGGCTTCCATTCGCCATCCTCATCCTGATAATAATCAATGCCATTTTGGGTGTGTATCTGTGTTTTAGGATAATCGATCAAAATATGCGATACCCCGTCAACTAAGGTCGAAAAAAATACCGAATAACAGAATCTCGTCAGATCATTTCCAAGCATATCAATGTTGTCAAACCAAGACAGCATGGCTTCAGGAACATCCTGCAGCACCAGTCTTTTTTGAAATACTTCTCCGGTTAATTTCTGCACTGTTCTTGAAAAAACATTCAGTAATACGGTTTTTTCTAACCGATTCACATATGCGGTTTCTGATTCCATGGATTCCTTTGGCAAATACAGTGTTTCTGCCTGTCTCATGGCTGTTGTGCCGCCTAAAAGCGTATTCGGCAGTCTCATGAGTTCCCGATGTTTTGCAATACTATCAGAAACCACCCACACATCAGAGGACGTGTTCATCGCTCACCTTCCTTTAAATTTCCTGTGATTTTGTTGATACGGTTCTCAGTGGAAATTCCCTGCACACCAAATAGCCTATGGCCGTTGTCACATGCTGCGTATAGGTTTCTTCTTCTACATACTGCGATCCCTGTTTTAATCTGACAGACTCAAGACCTTTGGCTAACTGAACACACCGTGAATGAATTTTGATCCGAATATCACCGTCTGTATTTCTTAATAATGAATTCAGAGCATTATGTCTTTCACGTATCGGCGGATTGGCACTGGGTATCTTCTGATTTACAAACCCTGCATTTCGTAGTATCGCATAATCTGTTGTTTTTGATCTCGTATCTCTTGCCCTGCCAGACGCATCTCCATAAATAACAACCCGATGCGGTTTCCCCTGATGGTAATTCCTCGTGACAAACTCCTGAAAAATGTCATAGGTATCTGCCGTATTCATAATGATTTCATCAAACACATGAAGCTCGGGTCTGTATTTCCCATGAAACATCCCCTTTTTAATATGACACAAACACGATGACATGGGTTTATCCATGCCAATATTAAAATCATGCGTCCACAATATGTCTAAATGCTCATCAAATTCAATTTCATCACTCACATGCAATGCCCTGTTAAAATTATAATAAATATGCGTACCCGATAAATGAACCCACTGATTCAATACCATGCGCTTATAGAGATTCTCGGAATATAATGATTTTAAGCCTTCGATATATCCACTGGGTAAGTGTTTATGATTGGCATACGAATCTGCTTCAAATACGTCCATCAAGTCAGCATGATAATTCTCAACAACAAATTTATACAGAGATGACCCGATCTCATCTTTCGTGGATGTCAACAGTAATTGACATGGAAAACCCGAGGCATCCCTTAATCGTGCGGCCACCACATCAATCGCCTCTTTTTTCGCTAAAAAGACCTCATCAATCCATGCAAAACAAATCTCAATACCGGATAATGACTCATACACCTCTAATGATCGAATCAGGATATTACACCAGTGAACTGAATTATGGACTCTGAACGTAAATGGAAAATTGTTTGCCCTGATCACTTCTGGCATCATCTTTATGCCGAAGTCTGAATACGTCCTATAAATTGACCGCAAGGTTGAATTAAATACCTGACTGTAGGTACTTGCCGCAATAAGCCCAATTTGCTGCTCCTTCATCTTGGCAATTTTTTGCAATTACCCATCGCCCACCTTTGTCTTTCCAGACCCTACGCCGCCTAATAGAACAATAACGGGCTTCTGAGATGTCAGAACGCCTTTTTGATAGGGATGTGCTTCAAATACAATCTGCTTCATTGAACAAGTCACATACGTTTCGGATACGACCTCTACAGCCTCATCTTTCACGTTGTTGTCAGTTGGGGTGTCTTTCTTGGGGTGTATAGGCGTTACGTCTGACCACTCAAACGATGACAACTCAATGAAGTTCGTTATGTCTTGAGCAGTAAACGGTAATGTCTGCTCCAGATGTTCCATGCCAAATTCCAGTGATATTTCCTTTAAAATACTGCCGAAATGATCCATGCTCGTTTGAAATCGGGTTTCATTCAATTCAACGGCAATTCTCTTTGCCACGAGTTTGGAGATACACCCCAAATTATAACAATACACAGACCGAATGCCTAATTGGACTAAGGCGTCATATCGGTGATTGCCGTTGACAATCTCATATAGCCCGCTGCCCAACTCCCGAACCACAAGGTTCTCTATTTGTCCATTTTTACGAATATTCTCTTTTAATTTGGCTAAGAGACTGTCATTGTCCTTTTTATAATTCCAATCGGCCTTGACTAATTGATCGATAGTGAGTTCACGATATTCACCCATGTTTCTGCCCCTCGTTATACTGTTTTCGTAATAAAATCTGACGCTTTGTTTCCCATGATTTCTTATATTCCGTATCTTTAAACAGCTTTGAGAATCCAGTGATATGCTTTAGTTTTAACAACTCTTCTGCTTCCATCCCCAGTTCATTGCAAATGTCAGCATCACTCCACCCATTCTCAAGCATCTTAAAAACCATAGCCGACATGCCCCGAATAGAATGCTCGCCTCTAGCCCGGTTATGTCTCACGGTTGATGCCATTCGATCATTGATGTCTTTATCAATCACCACAATAGGCAATAATCCCTGATTGCGATCATAGATGTCTTGGTATGTTTTCATCACAAAATATCTATGAAACCCATCAACAATGATATATTTATCTAAATTTTTATCATAAATTGTCACCACAGGCTGCGTATATCCATCATGCAGGATAGACGTATATAATAACTTCATCTCAGCAGGCGCTACTGAATTGGGGTTATAGTCATTCGCCCGCACCTTGTCTAAAGGGACTCTCATGACCTGATCAATCGGCTCTTTCATGTTCTTATCAATTAATTGTTCTGCTCGGTAAAGTTATAAAGAAAAAATTATAAAATCTATTGTTTTTTTACACTAAATAACGTAATCGGAATATGAAATAAATAATCGTAACATTAGCTGTTCGTTATAAGAGTAGATTAAGAGACTATACTATGTTCTGTTGACATTTTGTCTAACCATCCCAAAACAGGAGATTGAGATTATATGACTAAAAGGATGCTACAATTTTTGATTTTTGTTTTTTGTTTGGTGGTTATGTTTAGTAATACAATACCTTCTTTTAGTGAAGAAAAGAATGTTACTGAAATTATGGTTTATACAAAAAATGATACTCCATGTCAGAATTGTCGTGTTACATTAGTTTTTACAAGTTATTTAGGAGGTATGACTGATCCTTTTTATACTGACTCTTCAGGAAAGGCTTATGTAGAGACATTAGAAAAAGGAGAAGCTAAAGTATTTGTAAATAAATACTGGGAACCTCATAAAACAATGGTAAAAGTACCTGGTAAAGCAACTGTATATCTTAAATAGAATATCTTAAATAGAATTGCTTTTGATTTTTATTATGGATGATAAAAATAAACGTCGCTCTATATATATTATCACTCCGCGTAATCCAAAAAGTATTTGGATTATGGATACAATGGTTAATATACTTGGTACAAAAGCTTTAATGCCTAATGCAGCTATTCCTTTACTGATAGCCTTAACACCAAAAGGATTAGATATTGAATATACAATTTGTGATGAAAATGTCTCTAAAATTGATCTGAATATTAAATGTGACCTTGTAGTAATAACAGGTTATACTATACATGCAAAACGCATTCATGAGTTATCAGAAATATTTCGTCAAAAGGGAGCACAAATTGCATTGGGAGGCACTTACGCAACAATTTATAAAGATAAATTAACTGGATTAGCTGATTATCTCTTCATTGGAGAGGCTGAATATATTTGGCCAAAATTTCTTTGTCAATGGGTTAAAGAAGAAGCAATATCTCAATATGTTCAAGAAGATTATATTGATATGAAGGATAGCCCACTGCCTAACTGGTCTTTAATTAATCTTTTTGATTATATAAACTTTCCTGTTCAAACTAGCCGTGGATGTCCAAATCAGTGTGACTTTTGTGATGTTATCAAAATTTTAGGGAGAAAATATAGAACTAAATCGATAGATCAAATTCTGATCGAAATTAAAAATGCTCATTTATTAGGTGCACGTTCTATTTTTTTTTCTGATGATAATTTTTTGGGAAATAAATCCTTTACAATAAATTTATTAACTGAAATTATTAAATGGAATATCACTCAATATAGCCCCTTATCATTTTCAACTCAAATTACAGTAGATGTTGCTGATGATGATCAATTATTAAAACTGTTTGCAGATGCTAGGTTTTCTGTTTTGTTTCTTGGAGTAGAAACTGTAAAAAAAGAAAGTCTTGAAGAAGTTAAAAAATTTCAAAATTTAAAATATGATATCTATGAACGTATTCGTAAAATATCAAGCTATGGCATTATCCCTTTTATTGGACTTATTGTAGGTTTTGATAATGATAACGAATCAATTTTTAATGAACTGTATATGTTTATAGAAAAAACTTATAATCCGATATGTTGTATAAGCCTACTTAATGCACCATTAAACACACATTTATACAATAGACTCAAAAAAGACAACCGCATAATGGGTAGTGATTTTTCAGGAGAATGGCAGTTTTCTACAAATATCGTTCCAAAACAAATGAATATAAATTCATTATTAGCTAATTATATTGAGTTATTTCAAAAAATTTACGAACCTGTTAATTTCCAAAATAGATTTAAAGAATGGCTATTGAATGTAAAGTATATTAATAGTCTATATACGAAAAAAAAATTAGATATTAGACAACTATTTAAAGGAATAAAAATTTTTAGATATTTTATTTTTCAAGCAGACCATAAAGTTAAAAAACTTTTTTTAAATTGCTTGTATCTTACTTGGCAAATAAATCCAAAACTAATGCGTAGAACTTTTACGATATTAGCTCATTACCCACATTTTTATAATTTTGTTAATGAGTTACAGTGTATCAGAGACTCAAAATTTTAAACTTACTTCTCCTTTAACCCGGATACCGGTTTCATCAAAGTTGACAACGGGAGAAGCGATCACCTGTTCTTTGATTATTTGGTTAGCCGGTTCAACTTGAGTCGCACATTCCAGACTCGCTTCAATTATAACCGCCTCTGAAATCCGATGACCGAATACATCTCCCATAATTTCACTCGTTCTTTCCAATGGAATGTGGTGATAATTATTGAAATATACCGCGTGCGATTTCAGATTAGGACCATATTGCGTCGGTTGAGTCACTTCAGGCGGAAATTCTGCCTGATTATGACTACCACAATGAGGACAACGGCAGACTTCTGCTTTGTGTTCCGTTACTTCAATATGAACTATCGGAATGTCAAATACCTGACGGGTTTCATACCGCATATCAGGCAGTTGCTCAAGTGATGCATTACACTGTTTGCATCTCTTGATTTCATGAATAACCGTATGATCAGGGGAAGAAACAGGCTCAAGTCTATTGCCCTCATGACCTGGTTGACCACCGTTGCCTTTCCCGCTTGGTTTTCTCAAACTATCCGTGCGGTTTTTTTTTCTTAAACCATCGGTTATAGGTGGTTTACTACTGTTTGAACTGTTCTTGGCGTTCTGATTCTGTAGTTTCTCATTAACGCCAAGTAAATCCTGAATGCTATCCACTAAACTGCTTACCATTTTCACAACTGCCTCTTCACCATTCTCATAGGCATTGTGAATGTCTTCATTACTTGGCAGTTGCACCTTTAAGGGAGTGATGTGT
>PDZT01000125.1 GCA_002753105.1 Deltaproteobacteria bacterium YD0425bin50
CATATATTCATAATCTGATATTGGTTACCCGTAATGAAAATGATTTTGAAAATGGAGAGATTCCTATCGTTAATCCATGGAGATAATTCAAAAAATTTGAACGAGAAGGTTTTATGCCCTCAAAAATAAAACATGTTGGAGAATACTATGTCTTTCATTCGTATTTCAGAACTGTCCCCATTAAAATTAGCAGTTGCTGCAAAGCAATTGATGCCGCAATTAGACATATTAAAAGCTGAACCTATCGCGGTTATCGGCATGGGATGTCGTTTTCCGGGCGGAGCAGATGATCCTGTGTCTTACTGGAATGTTTTAAAAAATGGAACAGATGGCATTGTTGAAATTCCGCATGACCGGTGGAATATGAATGAGTATTACGATCCTGATCCTGATAAACCCGGAAAAATATACTGTCGATATGGTGGTTTTTTAAAAAACGTTGATACATTTGATGCCCGGTTTTTCGGAATTTCCCGTCGCGAAGCCGAAAGCCTTGATCCACAGCAACGAGTACTCCTGGAAGTAACGTGGGAAGCCTTGGAACATGCCAATCAGTCTCAACAGCATGTATTTGGAAAATCCGTTGGCCTATATATTGGAATCAGCACATTTGATTATGCTTCCCGCCGCATGTCTCTTCAAGCGCCAGACCGTATAGACGCCTATTATGTCAGCGGAACAGTATTGAGTGCTGCGGCAGGCAGGTTATCCTACATTTTAGGTCTTACAGGCCCAAGCATGTCTGTTGATACAGCGTGTTCCTCGTCTCTTGTTTCCGTTCATTTAGCATGTCAAAGTCTTCGGAATCGGGAATGTAATATGGCGATTGCTGGTGGCGTTGGGTTGATTCTTGCTCCAGAACCCAGCATTAATTTTTGTAAAGCCAAAATGCTTTCTCCTGATGGACGCTGTAAAACATTTGATGCATCAGCAGACGGATATTCCAGAGGAGAAGGATGCGGCGTTATCATTTTAAAACGGCTATCTGATGCCATTGCGGACAAAGACATAATTCATGCTATTGTCAGAGGTTCTGCAGTGAATCAGGATGGGCCGAGTGGTGGATTAACCGTTCCAAACGGACCATCTCAGGAACAAGTCATTCGTCAGGCGTTAACATGCGGAGGTATCGAATCGAATTGGATCAGTTATATTGAAGCACATGGCACAGGTACGAGTCTTGGTGATCCAATTGAAGTCAATTCCTTGGGAAATGTGTTTTGTCAAGAACCAAGAAAATCACCGCTTTGGATTGGTTCAGTTAAAACCAACTTCGGGCATTTGGAAGCCGCAGCAGGTATCGCCGGCATAATCAAGGTTATTTTATCTCTTCAGCATAAACAGATTCCACCTCATTTACATTTTAAAACGCCAAATCCTCATATTGCATGGGATCAATTCACTATAAAAATTCCAACTGCACTTACTGACTGGACTAGTATTGATAACCGCAGGATTGCCGGGGTAAGTTCCTTTGGATTTGCAGGAACCAATGCTCATGTTGTTCTTGAAGAATTTTCAGCTTTTTTAAATAGCGAACATAAACAAAAGACAGAACATCCGCATGTGTTGCTGATTTCAGCAAAAACACCTGAAGCATTGCAGACTCTGGCACAGCGATATGTGCATTATTTTTCGAATTATCCGAATTCCAGTTTAGACGATGTATGTTTTACGGCATGTAACTGCCGTTCTTTTTTTTCTCATCGATTAGCTGTTATGGCACACTCCAAACAACTTCTGTGTCAAAAACTGTCAGCTTTTATAAACAATACAGCAATTGATGGTATATTTACCAGTCAATTTGACGAAGACGGGCACTCCGATATTTCAGTGATGTTTCCTTTATTCCCTCAGGATGCAAAAAATATCTGGCAGCAATACCGCGATACAACCAGTTCTTATCAAAAAACGATTTTACCCCCCTACCCTTTTCAACGTGAACGATATTGGATCGATACTACGGTAACGTATTCATCAAGTCCTCATACAAAACTGCCCGGACAAAAAATGTATATTCCTTTTTCCAAAGAAATTCATTTTGAAACTCAATTTGGACTTGGAACGCCATCGTATATTAAAGACCACAGACTTTTCGGGACACTCGTAGTTGCAGGCGCTTCTCATATTGCTATGCTTCTGAATGCAGCAAACGAAATTTTTAATTCTGATGCCTGTATGTTAACCGATTTGCTTTTTCAACAGCCGCTTATTCTGAAAGATAATGAAATCAAAACCCTGCATATTGCACTCAAACCCATTGAAAATACATACAATGTTAAATTAGTCAGTACACTTACTCCCAAAAAAAATAACTGGCAAATTCATCTGACAGGAAATATTGTAGGGGAAATACCTAGTGGCTACTCATCATCCATCCCTCGCCCTAGCCATCTTCCAGATGGCAAAGGAGTTATTGCTCCAGATGAAACATGGACAGAAGAACCTGCATCCTCTTTATATGCAGAAATTCAAACAATGGGGCATCATTTAGGAGATTCATTCCGCAGAATTGAAAAAATTTTTACTAAAAACACACAAGTACTCTGTCAACTTAAATCTCCTGATATCCCAGATGTATCTGACTATCAACTCCATCCGGGAATTATTGATTCCTGTTTTCAGTTTTTTTGCATCCGAGGTAATTCGGTGTTATTTGGAAAACATATTACCAATTCAAAAGAAGTCATTTATGTTCCATTTTCTGTTGAGGAAATCCGGTTTTACAACTCACCAGATAAAAACAGGATATTATGGTGTTATATTCAGGTTAAAGACAAAGATGACACGAATAGCCTAATCGGTGATATTTCTCTTTTTAATGAAATTGGACAACCTGTTGCTGAAATAAAAAATTTTATTGCAAGACCGCTGAAGAAAGAAGATATATCTCTAATGCTGACAGACCCGAGAGAATCGAATTGGCTCTATCAAGTAGTATGGCAGAAGAAAGAAAGAGAAAAAAGCGAAATACAAAGACAAGCGACTTCAAATTGGCTTATTCTCAATGACCACAAAGGCTTAGGTCAACTTTTATCTGATACATTACAAAGACAGAATCACAATTGCACACTCGTTTCTTCAAGTCATCTACACCATTTGGCATGGGAACAGGAAACCGTTTCTAATTATGATGATATTGTTTATTTGCAAAGTCTTGATGAAGCACATGATATTGTTGAACCTCTGATGCGTCTAATAACCAATATTCTTTTAATGAACACTTCCAAAATGCCGCGTCTTTGGTTGATTACAAAGAATACACAGCCAGTAGGAAATGAAACTTTGTTTACCCAAGCTTCAATTTGGCAGTCCATGATATGGGGTTTGGCGCATGTTATTACGTTGGAGCATCGTGATATGCCCTGTATTCGAATCGATATTGGACAAAAGGATCCTGCTGGTGACATATTAATTGAAGAATTTTTGAAATGGGATGGAGAAGATCAAATTGCATGGCGGAATGGCATTCGGTATGTGCCAAGACTAACCTATTTTAAAGAGCAAAAATCAAGTTTACCCATTCAAATCCGTCCTGATTGTACTTATTTGATTACAGGAGGAACCGGGGCGTTAGGTCTTCGGACTGCCCAGTGGTTGTCAGAAAACAAAGCTACCCATGTCGTTTTATCCGCTCGAAAACCTCCTTTTGCAGAAGCAAAAGAAAAGATTGCGCAAATTGAAAGAAACGGAACTGTTGTTACCGTAATTCTGGGAGATATTTCTAATAAAGAACATGCAGAACAGATGTTTAAAGAAATGCGGAACGCTTTACCACCTCTTAAAGGCATTTTGCATCTTGCTGGAATTATTGATGATGCCACATTGCTGACTTTAGGCCAACATATGGAGAGATTTCATCGGGTTTTGGCTCCTAAAGTTCAAGGTACATGGAATCTACATACACTATCTTCTGATATACCCTTGGATTTTTTTGTGTGTTTTTCTTCTGCTGCGTCATTGATTGGCTCAGCAGGACAAGGAAATTATGCTGCTGCCAATGCGTTCATGGATGCATTAGCTCATTATAGACGATTATTAGGACTTCCTTGTATCAGTATTAACTGGGGAGCATGGGCTGAAATTGGAATGGCAGCCACTATGTCAAAAAGAGAGCACGAACGGATAGCTCAACAGGGCCTACGAATGATTACGCCCAAAACAGGATTGGCAATTTTAGAAAAACTTCTAAACCAAGATGCTGTTCAGGTAGCTGTGTTGCCGATACACTGGCCAACCTACATTTCCTTTCATTATGGGACGGATATACCGCCATTTTTCTCGATAATATCGGATGTCAAACAAAAAAAATCTGATCGCACCCCGAGAATTATCCAGAAATTAACCTACCTTACAAGACAAGAACGTCGAGACGTGCTGGAACATTTTGTACGAGAAACAGTGGCTTTTATCCTGAAAGCATCTTCATTACAGGAAATAGACATCAGACAAGGATTTTTTGAGATGGGGTTTGATTCGCTGATGGCAGTAGAATTGAAAAACATGCTTGAAGTTGACATCGGCAAGCCTTTAAGATCAACGCTAGTCTTCAATTATCCAAATATTGAAGCAATCACGGATTATCTGATTAGCGATGTGCTTGGAAGTGAATTTACCGATGTTGATGATCAAGAAGAAACCGATTCAGATACCGATTCGGAAAATGATTTTGGCAATATGATAGGGAAAAAACTTGCGGATATTGAAAAATTTTTAAATGAATGATCAGTTATACTTTTGCACTTTTCGTCATTCCTGCGAAAGCAGGAATCCAGAATGCTTGATTTTACTGGATTCCCGCTTTCGCGGGAATGAGTGCGCATGGGAGGGCGATTAATCAGCATGGTGAAAGTCCGTGTCATGGTAAACCACAAACCATGTAGCTGAAAGTAACTGCGTCGCAGTGATGCGGGGTGGAGAGCAACTGGAAGCGAAGAGACAGTCCGTAGGATAACGAACCTGATTCGGCGTGGTGTTAGCGGCGAGCCTGCTCATTCATGGCGAAGCCTGAAACTCATTTATCCCGTTGTCGTGGTGCCTGAAACGAGGATGAAGCACATTGTGTGGTTGGGGACGGAATGTCATGAAGGTTAATCGAGATAACCATGGAGACCTGTTAGGCAGGTGAACCTAACAGGAGTCAGAACCCTCATGGTACCGATAGTACGAAGAGCAATTATGGCGAGTCGGACTGGAAACGGTCTGGCCAAGAGAGCAAGGGCGCATACCCTGCCTACGATTGAAATCGGGATACTGAAAATTTCGGAAAGCAAAGCCGAGACGAGGGACGGGGGGTAGGAAGGAAGAAGGGATATCTTGAGCTTATATATCAACTCAACGAGGTGAATGCCGTAAGGCTAACTGACCAGAGAGAACCCATATACTGGGTGAAGGTAGAAGCGAAAGTGTCGTTTGCGGACGGCCTTGGTAACGGGGCTTATAAATTCAGCAATACCGAGCTGACACCTGAAAGGCGAGGTTGCGTTAGTCCGTCCCGATGTGGAAACTTTCGACTGGAGAGCCGTATGCGAGAAAACCGCCCGTACGGTTCGGAGGGAGGGGAGGATAAAACCTTCCCTACCCCTATCGATCGACCTAAGCGTAATTATACCAATCGTACGATCGTCATGTCGGACTTGATCCGGCATCCAGAAATAGAAGCGTATTTACCGTTTCGTGTACTTAATCACATAAATCAGACGAATCACAGTTCAAATGTTCTTTGTACACAGAACGCTAAATATACCTTCGATTTTCTGGATACCGGCTTTCGCGGGTATGACGATCGACCTAAGCGTAATTATACCAATCGTGAGATCGTCATGCCGGACTTTGATCCGGCATCCAGAAATAGAAGCGTATTTACCGTTTCGTGTACTTAGGAATGGCAATTTTATAACTTATTTTTTTGTCTTGAACTGTGATTTATTTGATTCATGTGATCGCTATGATTATCATAGTTAATCACATAAATCAGACGAATCACAGTTCAAGACAATACGGAATACGGGAACTTATTTAATTTCCATCCCTTAGCATTGTCTGGAAAGTGGCAAAGGATGAATTTTCCGAAATTCTGAAGCAGATTGAAAAAATTCAAAAAGACTTATGTTAAACGCGAAACACAAAAAAAATAAAAAAAGCATGAAAAAATACTTGACAATCCGAAACCCACGTTACATGCTCAACTGCTCAACTGCTCAACTGCTCAACTGCTCAACTGCTCAACTGCTCAACTGCTCAACTGCTCAACTGCTCAGTAGTTTCTTTTTAAGTAGAAGCCCTCCAAAAAAATCCACCTACAAGATCACAAATTCTTAAAATTTTACTATCGAATTCTCTTTTAAGTGCACACGATCTGCTCCAAAAAATGGCTAATCTAACTGGAGCGACTATACATGCAAATAGTGAGTTCACTGGCGATACCGATACAAATCCTTTGAGCCCATCAGATTGGAGTCTTGATGTTGTCATTTCTCCAACTATACCAAATATTCCAACAAATGTTTCAGCAAGCGATAATAGTGTTAATATAGTGCACATTACGTGGAATAGTGTCACAGGTGCGAATACTTATCAAATATGGAGAAGCACAAATAGCAACCCCGCTAATGCTACCCAACTCGCATCAACTCAAAATACGAGCTATGATGATTCAACTGCCTCATCAGGTGTCTCACCATGTACCATCTATTATTATTGGGTAAAAGCATGTAATTCGAATGGATGCAGCGAATTGCCGGAGTCGTTTGGATTTGATGCAGGATCAGCACAGATTCCTACCCCAGTAATAAACAGTTGCGCATTTGCAAACAATCAGTGGACTATCTTGGGAAGCAATTTTGGATCAGCGCAAGGAAATGTTTATTTTAGTCTTTCACCAAATTCTTTACAGGCTACACCTCTTACCCTAAAAAGCTGGTCGGATACGAGCATTCAAATTACTCCTCCAGCGAATTGTGCAGGATCAGGATACATTATTGTGAATACAGCTTCAGGTTTTAAGCACTTCCTATAGTGTTACCTGTCCCTCAATATGCCCTCCCTCGCCGCCAAGTCAAATTACTGCAAGTGAAACCTCATCTTATGGAATCATCATTTCTGTTTCTGCTCCTACTGGGGCAACGAGTATTCAATTATTTCGCTCCACTTACAACAGACTATCAACAACAACACCTCCTTTTTTCACTACAAATGTAAATGGTGGTTCGACTTTTTCAACAACTGATAAAGTACCTGATTTTGAGAAAACATATTTTTATTGGGCTAAGGCATGTAATAGTTCTTGTACTAGTAATGGATGTAGTGATTACTCACAACCTGATTCAGGAAAACGTATATTGCCTATAGGTCCTATGCCAATGGCAAGTGACGGAACGATAGAGAATAAATTAGGAATACAAATTTCATGGATTCCACCAGCAAGTGGACTCACATATAAACTGTATCGCACTGATAATGCTTACGCTCCATATAGTAACGCTGCCCCGTTGGCAACAGTATCTAACGTCAGCACCTTTGATGATAAAAAAGCAGTAGCTGGAAAGGAATATTATTATTGGATTACAGTCTGTACTGGACCATCAGGAACATGCGGTCAACTTTTGTTGTCCGATAAAGGAATTCGTCGATTTCCAGCTCCCGGTGGCATAAAAGTAACTCAGGGTATGTATGATGATAAAATAAAGATTACATGGAATAAAATTGATTTGGCAACTCGTTATACCATCCGTCGTGAACTCGTCAGAACCCCTGAACTTGGAAGTATGATAGTATACGATGCCAATACAACGTTTACCTCCTCTACTAACAGTTTTGAGGATAGCAATGCAATATCAGTTGAGAATACTAATGGAATTCTATTGACTTTTAATTATACTGTAACTGCATTTAATG
Organism: Deltaproteobacteria bacterium YD0425bin50; assembly: GCA_002753105.1. Taxonomy (GTDB): domain Bacteria; phylum Desulfobacterota; class Desulfobacteria; order Desulfobacterales; family YD0425bin50; genus YD0425bin50. The sequence continues at coordinate 7,897 of PDZT01000125.1, forward strand.
ATTACATTGGTGGAGATACATCTGCTTGGGTTTCTGGTTATACTTCTAGATATCCAAAGATAACCGATTTTAAAATCGAAAATGAGGAGAGGGATGGTAAAAACGAAACAATTTATCCAAATGTAACGTTATCCTTTACTGCAACTAAATTTCCAAACCAATATAGAGCCAGCGAGTCGTCAAGTTTTTCCAGAGTTAATTTCGGACCTACTGAACCAGGGAACCGATATAAATTCCCGTTGAGTACGAGTGGCGGTATAAAAAAAATATATCTTCAGGTAAAAAATAGCTCCGGTAAAACATCTAAATCAGAATCAAGAACGATCACATTCATTGTTCCTCCTAAGATAACGTCCATGAGCCTCGTTCAAGATCGAAGTAATCCAACCATAGTAACAGTGAATCATGTTGTACTAAATGATCCAACAAATTATAAAGTAAGCGAAAAAGAAAATTTTAATGATGTCAGAGAGCCGTCGCTCTATTCAAAAACAACGCCAATCACTTATAGACTAAGTCCGGGTAATGGAACAAAGAGAGTTTATTTTCAGACATATAATCGCGCTGGTTCTTCAAATAAGCTATATAAAGAGATTACACTGAATGTAAGATAAGTTGATAAAAAAAATGTCCATTCATAACTCATTGTGTTGCGTTATGAATGGCAGGCTTTGTTAACAAAGCTATTTCACAAATAAAATAAAACCTACAACAAGATCATACGATCATATATTAAGGAGATAGTTATCTATGCAACTGTATAACAGAAAAATGAATTGGCTAAACACACCTGCTGTAATTATATGTATATTGGCTTGTATTGTAACATTATTTATTTCACCAATAAAAGTTCAATGCGAAGAGCAATCGTTTAGAGTATTTTTCATATGACTTGATATCAACTTTTTTCAAATTTTCCGTGTTGTTTGAATCAAAAAATATCTATTCCCTGATTTTCATCCATCTTTTCATCTTCAATCCAATATCTGTCTTCTTCAACTATCATTTTAGCAACTAACTTCCTGCATGTTTCGGGTTTTACTTGTAAAAACGCATTCGGCAAATTATTCCGAAATTTGGTAAGCGTAAAATCGCAATGTCTGGCCATGTAATTCTTAACAACCCCCCAACATTTCTCAATTGGCTGAAGTTCAGGATGATATTGAGGTGTTCGCAAAATAGAATGCCCTGCGGCTTCTGCTATTCTGTCAAGTTTGTATTCAGGCTTGGGTTCAAACAATTTACACAGGCTGTACAATTCAGGTTTCAGCATATCATGACCCCATGGTATTTCTTTGTCATCCAGCCATTTGCGCAATTTCTCTTTTGTAGAATTTGATTTGGGAAATGTATTATCTTCTATTGTATTGTGGTAACTGGCATTATCCATTATAATAATTGAGTTTTTGGGAATATTGGGCAATAACTGAGAGGAAAACCATTTTGAAAAGTTATTCCAGTCCATTTGACCATGATAATCACCACTCTTCTTTTTGGCTTCAAAAACCAGCTTTGCATTATTAACCCAGCCATCCTGTGTAATTGCATTGACGATAATCAGACGTTCACCCTTTCCCGACGGTTTGTTGACATCAGGACCGTCTTCTTCAAAATACCATGTAAACTGATTAGAGTGGTTTTTATTAACGAAAGTCTCATCAAGATAGACCTCGGGGCGTATAACTGTCCCATCTAACTTTCGATTTAATCTTTTCTGGCGAATGTAGCGTCGTCTATAAAGAATTACATAGTCTTTCTCTTTTAAGGCAGAACGACGTTTTTCTGTTCCATATGTAAAACCCCATCTGCTCAGAGTTCTCCATAGTGTTGTAGTTGAAAAATTATATTCAGGGTTAATTTTATGCAAATATTCACGTACCAATTCAATGGATATATGGAGTCCCTTTAAATTTTGAGAACGAATATATTGACGAACATCTGGTTGCAAGTCATTAGGGATCGTATATTCAGGCTTGCCTCTCGGTTTGGGCAAATTATCAGGAATAACTTGAAAGTTTTTGTTATACTCCGCAATTATCCTTCTAACCGTTGCCTCGCCTATCCCCAATCCTTCTGCTGTTTGTTCAATAGACCAAACGGCTTTCATTCCTTTCTTAATTCTCTCGGAATCATAAAAGTGTTTTAAATTTACTACAAGTTGCTTCATTCCTTGAGTAAATTCTTTTCCTTGAAATAACATTATTTACAACCCCATCAAAGAATTATAGCAATATATCGCTATGATAAATAAAAATATATCAATCTTTCAATAGGGTTGTCAATAGATAATATCAAGTCATATGAAAAATACTCTAATTTTGAAAGGAAAAA
>PDZT01000126.1 GCA_002753105.1 Deltaproteobacteria bacterium YD0425bin50
CTAAACTTTGTCTCCACCAAAAATATCCGTCAGTGATTTAACGTTTTTTTCATCTTTTAATAACGGCTTTAAATCAGCATCTTCTTCTGCAAGCAATAAAGGCTCTAAGTAGGGATGCCCCACAAACTGAACTCCAAAAAAATCATGCGTTTCACGTTCATGCCATTCCGCACCATGATAAATATCAGAAATTGTCGGAATTTCATTGTTCTCATTCACACAAACTCTCAGTTTAATCCGATAACTGCCTTCGTAATACGCAAATTGATAATTACATTGAATCAACGGCTTCAATTGAACTGCAGTTACAAAAACAAGATACAATTGATGCGATTTAAAAATCTGAACGCACGATTTAAGACATGAATCTACCGCTACCACATCCAAATGATAACCACATTTGCGATAATCTACATCTTTATATGAAACTTTTAACTGATCTAAATCCTTTTTTAAGGACAACACAAACGAATCATTCATATTTTCTTCTCTGGTTTCATGGGATGTTTATTCTGAGGAAATGGATGACGCGTTCCCGCAATCTTTTCTTGAAGCTTTAATATACCCTCAATCAATGCTTCTGGACGAGGAGGACATCCTGGAATAAAAACATCTACAGGAATCAATCGATCCACACCTTCTATAACGTTATAATTTTCTTTTAAAGCAAAGGGACCACCAGATATAGCACAATTCCCCATAGCAATGACCCATTTAGGAGCAGGCATCTGATTGTAAAGCGTAATAACCGCTGGAGCCATTTTTTTATTTACTGTTCCAGCCACAATCATCAAATCACACTGTCGCGCTGATGGCCGAAAAACTTCAGCTCCATATCGGGACATATCAATACGCGCCATTCCTGTTGCCATCATTTCAATTGCACAACAGGCAAGCCCAAACGTCATTGGCCATATTGAATTCGCTCGACATATATTCAGAATACGATCTGTGAGTTCAAATCTTGCCAAAGGCCCGGGTTCTAACTCTTGAGAACCCAAACAAAAATCATCCTTCAATTGTGCTGCATAAGCATCAACGTGTTTTAATGTCTTGTCTTGTTTTCCCACCGAAACACTCCTTTTACCCAAGCATACACAATTGCCAATGATAGGATACCCAAAAAAATTGCAACCTCTACCACCCCCCGAACAGCTCCAACTTGATCAAATGCCGTTGCAACAGGGAACAAATACAAAATATCCACATCAAAAGCGAGAAAAATCAACGCATATAGGTAATATGCGACACCAAAACGAAAATCGAGCGCTTCACCAAATGGCGGAATCCCGCATTCATAGGTTTCTAACGTTTTTCGATAATTTGTTAAACGTGGACGCACCCAATCTGAAATTAAAAAAGGTACAAAAGCTGCTAGAAATCCGCATACCATAAATAGCATTATATAAATAAAATCGAGTAATTCTTGGTCACCCATATTGAACTCTTCCTACTTATCGACTCTTTTTAATAAAGATATATAACGAACATTTAATTGAATTAAGGAAGCTATTTAGAAATTATTAATTTTAAAGTCAAGTATTTTATTTAAAAAAAACATAAAAATTAATATTTGATCTTACCCATTTCTTAATCTAAGTAAACCATTAGAAAAATTGTTATCAAATCGTAGATTTTACTCCCTTAATGTAACTATAATGAAATTCGTTTATAAACTTCTTGGTTAGCTGATGATCTATAGTATGCTGATATATGTACCCATCATCTCGAATACCTCGAATTATTCCATCATTAAAAAATGGTTTAGCCAACATCAATCCTAACGCTTCTTTAGAATATTTGTTTATTTCCATTTGCGATGTATTAAGTAATGGTTCAGAGCATGTTAATGGAATTCCCCGATCAATAAGTTGTTTTATAAAATTGACTATTCTTGACAAACGAAGAAGCGTAATACTCTGTTTTTGTGTTGTAATATGAGATATTGGTAAAGCAGTAGATCGCATCAGTGAAAAATATTTTGGAAGAAGACCCATAGTCGTTAGCATTTCAAAATCTTTACTTCCGGGTGCAGGATAATAGACTGAAACTCCCGCAAGTACTCGATGTTTAGCTAAAAACATTAAATCCTGAATCGATTCTTCAGCTTTCTGATAAGGCCCTCCCACGATGATGTATGCGACAGCATCGAGTCCATATTCCTTAAATTTTTCCATAATGTGGTTAAAATATTCAGTTACATTCTGACGTTGAAATCGATGAAGTTGTTCAATAGACGTTGAACATAACGATATATTAAAACTTTGAAAGCCAAGCAATTTCATTTGAATGATCATATCGTCTTCCAACGATGGCAAGAATAGGCCATTCATAGCTCTATATTCCACGTTGATCCCGGAAAAGTGGTCACGAAGAGAACACATAAGCGTTTGAAACCACTTACGGTCTATCGTTAAATTTTCATCCTCAAAATCAATAAATCTAACGTTTTGCTCATGGATATACTGATGAATCTCACGAATAATGTATGAAATACTTTTTTTCCGAAAGGGATTCGTCTGCGATCCCATAGCACAATAACTGCATGACAATGGACAACCTCGACTTGCAACTACAACAGCACTATTCCGATGATTTCGTTGATAATAAGAATGGTTGATTAAATGAAATGCTGGAAGTGGCATGTCATCTAAATTTTCAATATAGGCTGGTTCGTTAATAATTAGTTTTCCATTGGGTTGTCTATAGACAATCCCCGGAACATCTGAAATATCCTTTTTTCCCTTTAAACGGGAAGCCAATAGAGGCATGGATACCTCACCCTCTCCACGAAGCACAAAATCAATTGCTTTACTCTCCATAACATGTTCTGGAAAATGAGTGGGATGGTGGCCGCCAAGTACAATTTTTGCTCTTGGATAGGTATCTTTTATGATTTCTGCAGTTTTTAATGCAATATCGCTATATGCGGTAAATAAACTTGAAATGCCTATAAGAAAAGCTGAAGACTCTCTTGCCACATGAGCAATATACTCAAAACTATATCCAAAATGTTTATAATAATGAAATAAAGCAAAAGGTGATATATCAGATTCATTATAATACTCAGATAGATACGCCATTTCAAGTGGCATATCAATAACTCGGCTTTTGTTCGTCGCTAATGCATCAAAAATCTCAACAGAAAACCCTTTTGCTATTAAACATGCAGCAATACAGGTAAGCCCATACGGAATCGTTCGCTTTGTAGTTATATAAAAATCTTGAATTGGGGGTTGGATTAAAAGTACGTCTGGCATGAATTGTTTTGAAATGAAACGGCAAAAATAATCATTCGTTCTTTTTTTACCGCTTCATTAAATTATTATTATATTATGGAGTACGCAAATTTTTTCGTAGAATTTTTCCTACATTCGATTTGGGTAAATCATCACGAAATTCATAAAATTTTGGAATTTTATAACCCGTTAATTTTTCTTTGCAAAAATTCCGAAGTTCTTCAACCGTTAAACTTTTATCTTTTTTAACAATAAAGAGTTTAATAGCTTCACCACTTTTATCATCAGGAATACCAATAGCAGCGGACTCCAAAACCTTTGGATGCATTGCAACGACTTCTTCAATTTCATTCGGATACACATTAAACCCGGATACCAGAATCATATCTTTTTTACGGTCAACGATTTTTACATATCCTGATTCATTCATATATCCCAAATCTCCGGTTTTAAAAAAACCATCAAGGGTCATAACATTTTGCGTTTCTTCAGGTCGTTGCCAATATCCACGCATGACTTGAGGGCCTCGAATACATATTTCACCTACTTCGCCTAAAGGAACAGTATTCCCTTCATTGTCACGAATAACAACCTCGGTTGATGAAATTGGAAGACCAATAAAACCACTATAGGATTCTAAATTCATTGGATTCATACATGCGGCCGGCGAGGTTTCAGTTAAACCATATGCTTCAATCAGAGGTCTGCCAGTGATGTTCTTCCATTTTATCGCTACTGCTTCCTGAACTGCCATACCTCCACCCAAGGCTAATTTTAAAGATTTAAAATCTAATTTGCAAAAATCCGCGTTATTCACCAATGCATTAAATAAAGTATTTACACCAGTAATCGCTGTATAATTCCATTTTGCAAGCTCTTTGACAAACCCGGGAATATCTCGGGGATTGGTAATCAATATATTTAAACCGCCAACTGATGAAAACGTAAGACAATTCGCTGTAAGGGAAAAAATATGATACAATGGAAGCGGGGTTATCATTATTTCCTTACCCTCTTCAACCCCTTTCTGAATCCATGTTTTCGCCTGTGTAACATTTGCAATAATATTACCATGTGTCAACACCGCACCTTTTGAAACACCCGTTGTACCACCCGTATATTGTAACAAGGCAATATCTTCACGCGTTAATGGAACGAGTTTAAAAGGAGCTAATCGTCCACGACTTATTGCTACATTCAACGGAATTGCATTCGCTATGCTCCAATTCGGAACCATTTTTTTAACATGTTTTATGACCATATTCACGATCATGGATTTTGGAAATTTTAAAAAATCACCAATTCCTGTATAAATGACATGTTTTATATTCGTATTCTGTATTACTCGTTCAAGAATATGTGCTGAATTCTCATAAATAACAATTGCTTTTGCTCCTGAATCTTTTAATTGATGTTCTAATTCCCGGGCAGTATAGAGAGGATTCACATTTACAGCAATTAAACCCGCCTGCAAAATTCCAAACAATGTTACTGGATATTGCAGAATATTGGGCATCATAATGGCAACCCGCTCACCTTTTTCTAATTTAAGCTGATTTTGTAAATAACTTGCAAATTGTTTACTCATCCGCTCAATATCGCTATAGGTTAAGGTTGTTCCCATATTATGAAAAGCAGGTAATTCAGAAAATTTTTGATAGATATTTTCTAACATTTCAGAAATTGAATTTTCTTTAAAGTTAATTTCTGCGGGAATCCCTTCTTCGTAACTTTTCAGCCATATTTTTTCCATAGACAGTTTCTCCTCCCTTTTTCATTGAGCCTATTCATCACACTTATGGACTATTTCGTAAATTTTTTATCAGAACTATAGACTTTCAGATAATTCATTTCACAAGGCTATAGGGAGGAGATAATACATTTTAGTATATCTCCGACCGATAACGCCGTAAAATTATTTATCTGAAAGTCTATAAGTGATCTTTTTGTAACTCTGTGTGCATTTTTTGTAAACAAAGGTCAATAATTATTTTTAGTAAAAATAAAAAAATATTAAAATTCAATTGGTTACATTTTTAGCATTGGACATTATTAATATTGTGTTTAACCCAAATAAATAGTATGATATTCCTTAATAATCAAAACAATAATAACTAACATCATATTCATCTATTTTTAGAGGAAAAAGATAAAAATGAGTAAGCTATTAGCAAGTATTTTAGTATGTGCATTGATGATGTCTATTTCAAATGAGATTTTTGCTGAGGAAATAACCGTTGTAGGAATCATTGAAGTAGATGCCGAAGGTACAATTATTAAAGCAGCAGATGGCAATTATAAAATAGCAGGCAAAGACCTAACTGCAATGGCAGGCAAAAATGTTGCCGTAACAGGTACAGTTACGGAAGATACTGGTATTAAAACGATTACTGTCACTTCAGTTCAAGATGCGCAATAATGTACGTGATTCAAAAAAATATAGATTTTCCTATATTTCTATTCATAATTTTTATTAAGTTACACGACGAATCGAATATAACGCATTGTTTTTAAAAAATTTTAACAGGGTTGGTTCATGACACAGTTTGATTGGATAGGGTATATCGGAATCTTTAAGGATATCCATCCGCTGGTTTCCTTTTTGATTTACAAATACTTCCATCGCATTATCTTCTGAAATAGCAACAGAAATCCCATTAGACAACACCACAAAATTGATATCAAGATACTCAATATCATCTGTCATTTTACAGTCATAGGAAGTGTAAGATGAATCAAATATCAACACCAGTTTTCGATATTTATTTTCATAATGCGCAATGACCATGCAAATCCGATTTTCATGTTTTGCAGCAATAACCCGATGATGTTTAAGTTCTGGAACAGGAATCACGATACATGAACTTTGACCATCTGACTTGGGTAATGGAATCACTAAGTATGGTGTTCCCAACACACTTTGGTAGATCACTCCACTATATACCTCACTCGCATGGGGCATAATGTTCCATGTAGATTTTATCGCTGGGGTTATATTTCCATCAGCACGTTCTATAAATGCCAATTCTATTAAGTTTCCCAAATTTCGGACATACAGAGTATTCTTCACGATCATTTTTTCTGTACATTCGATTAACAATGGCTGAATTTTTCCCTGAGTCTCTTTAATTTCTGTCAATTTTAAATAATGGTTTTCAATAGAAATCAACATCGGTTTTAAATATTTGGGTGTAAATATGACTTCTGTATCGGGCTGGATTGGATATGAACTTTTTCCAATATAAAGACGTTCTTTGGTTTTGGTTACCTGAATACCAAATATCACATCATGATAGACAATATCAGATTCAAAATCCATGAGATGTTTTATTTCAAAATTACGTGTACTGTGGATAATCCGAATTCCAACTGCCTGTGTAACGACTGCAACAGCAGCCATAGGAGGTGGAAGCCGTCTGCCTTTTTCAAACAAGTCTATAAACCAACTCAGATAATTCGTTGGAATACATCCCTTATCTCTTGCTGTTGGCGGCATGGAAACCTTGGGATTAAAAATCGATATATTGTCTTTCATCCGCTTCAGCAATACATCATTTCCACAGGTTTTAGGAGTATAATCTGGATGTTTCCCTTTATATGGATGTATGCCTACAAATAGTTGACATGCAATGATTCCGAAACTAAACCAGTCCGTTAATTCAGAAAATTTAAAGCTATGAACATCACGAATGGAAAGCATAATCGCAGTAGCCGGAAATGAAGGGGTTTGGTAGGAATTCACGTCAATCAGGTAAGGAATCGTAAATGTCTGATCATCAGCTAAAAAATTCAATTCATTTGCATCGACAACAAGACATTTGGCTTGATGAACTGCGTTGACAGCCTCTTTGATTGCCTCAATTAATTCAAGTATTATTGTGTCAGTGATCTGATTCCGGTTACGAAAATCATTTGTAAACAGCTTGACTAATGGCACACTGTTTTTGATCCATCGCATTGTAAATCCGACATAAGTGCCTTTTAAATTGAGGATAATATCTTCGGGTTTAATCACATTGGAATGAGCAATGGCATTTAATTCATCAATTTTTTCTGGCGGGATGAGCTTTTGTAAATCATCATAAATTTTATATGCGGTATCCCCTTTGCCATACACCTTGGCTTCCCCGCCTTCAAAGATAAAATCATTTTGGGAAAGCGTAACGTTCCCTTTACCTCGAATGGTGAGTTTCATAATGCTTCCTCATGACATTAAAAAAGCTGCTAATGAAATATCATCGTAGTGCACTCTGCCTGATTTTTCATAATCTCGAATTGCCCGCTTGATTCTTCGTTTTACAAAAGAGCCTTTTACGTTTTTAAAGCTCATAAATTCAGATGCAGCTTCGTTCACATGAATTTTATTGCCATAATTGTCAATGAAAGATTCAATTCCATCGGATGAAATCATAACTGCTGCATCCTGTTCCATTGGAAAAATAAATTGCACCGGCGTATGTACTGCTACTATTTGATCTCCGACCTGTTTCGTTAATTGACAATCTAAATAAGACTGATTGCGCGCTTGATCGAGTTGATACGAAAGGTAATAAGGTGCATTTTTTAAAAAAGAAATGGTAGTTATAGACAAGGGTTGATCAGACTTTTTATACAGGATACAGCCATCTCCATACACATAAATGTATATCTGCCTGTTGAGTTCATAGGCAATGATCAAAGTTGCATCTAAAGCTGTTTTGGGTAAATTCATGAGTTCTGCAATCTGACCAGCAGACTCAATAATAGTCTTTCCCATAGGTTCATAGGCTATGGATTCAAGGTTATCCTGATGTCTAATCAGATAAGCACTTGCAAGGTGAGCTAATATTCTTGCGCCTACATCCGTTTGTTCTGAAGACGAGCAGCCATCGGATAGAATTCCATAAGTTACTGGAGAACTTGAGGATATCACATAATCCTGACATACAAAATGACTTGTACCGATTTTTAAAAAATCATCTACTGCAATGGCCATTTTTTTCCTATTATAATTCTGCGTCTATTCCTAAACTTTTTAATCTTAACAGTAACATTTCTACGCGTTGTTCAGCTTCCTCAGCACGTTTTTTTTGTTTTTCAGCTTGTTGTTTTTCTCTTTCAGCTCGCTTTTTTTCTCTTTCAGCCCGGTTTTTCTCTTTTTCAGCTCGCTGCTTTTCTTTTTCAGCCTGCTGTTTTACTTGTTGATAATAAGGTAAAATAAAACTTTTATATATAGGGTCTTCTGACATCTGTTCCAATTCAGGTCGTACATACAAATCTGAGATACGAAACTGGAAACCGGGTAAATGAACGGATCGGATAATTCCATCTTTTTGCGGAATTTTTGTATATTTTCCCAATTTATCTAAATAGTAGAAGGCTGTATACCGTTGTTTTCGATCTAATATGTAATATTCGTGAATTTTACCTGCACAGTATTCTTTCTTTTTTACCTTGGTATCCCGTTCAATTTCATTTCGATTACTGTCGGATAGTATTTCAATACACATATCAATGATTCCAGAAAAACTCCTGTCCGGCCCTTTTATCTGAACTGGATTTGTATTGAGAATCACTCCGATATCAGGCTTGCGAATGGTTATCTTTTTCGGGAACTTCATCCTGAATCCCATTTCCATACCCATTGTTTTAGCAATAGGATAAACTCGTAAAAAATGCTCTAATAATTCACTGAACCATTTTCCCATTAAATAAGCTTCATAGTCTGACACAGGCTTTTCCTCCAGTATGCCATTATTCCACTCATAGCTATCCTCTGCCTCGTAATAGTTCTCCCAATACTCTTCCTCAGAAACCCATCGGCCATTCTCACTTTGATTATCTTCATCAGGAAATATTCTCTTTGGAGGATCAACTTCTCTGGCTTGATTTTCTTTTGCATACATCACTTTCATATACCCTCCGAATACTTTCTGTAAATCATATTTGACTTTTTACTTGGTAATTACTAAATGCAATTATATTACCAGTTCTGAAAAAGCAAGCACTTGAATTTGAATTTAGAATTATCACCACCTCTAACTTAATTGAATGTGATGCGAAAATTAAATGTTTTTTTTATTATTATTTACTTATGGTTGGTTCATCTCGCAATCATTCAAGCCAATCCCTCGTCTGATCTGTTTAACAATGTTCAATTTGAAAAGGCATTTGATATTGAAGGTGAACCCTCATTTGCCATATTACAGGACAGAGATGGGTTCCTTTGGCTGGGTTCTTTTTTTAACGGGTTAATCCGATACGATGGCTATAAGACGATTAACTATAAATCAGGTATTCATTCGATTTCAAATAATTTTGTCACTCAACTATATGAAGACCAGAATGGCATTTTGTGGATCGGTACTTATGACGGTCTCAACCGATACAATAAACTGTCCAATACGTTTGATGTATTTAAACATGACCCAGCCAATCCGAACAGTTTAATCAACAATGTATTTAATTTATCATCCTCTGCTATTACTGAAGATTCAAATGGGTTTTTATGGGTTGGAACTCAAGGTGGGTTATGCAAATTCGATCAAAAAACTGAACAGTTTACCTGTTTTACTCATGATCCGAATGATCCAACCAGCATTTCTGGAAATGATATTTATTGCATACTTAGGGACAGTGAAGGGCAATTATGGATCGGGACAAAAGATGCTGGCTTAAATCGGTTTAATCAAAGCAATCATACATTTACACGGTTTGTGCATGATCCCAATAACCCAACAAGTATTTCAGGAAATGATGTTTATACCCTAGCGGAAGATACAAATGGGTATATTTGGATTGGAACCAAAACTCATGGTTTAAATCGATTGAACAAACAAATCCAAACGATTACACGGATTCAATTACGAACATGTGATGTAACTCAGGACATAGAAAAACAATTTTGGCATATTCTGATTACACAATCTGGCAATTTACTTTCAGATAGCCATAATGAAAA
>PDZT01000127.1 GCA_002753105.1 Deltaproteobacteria bacterium YD0425bin50
CAAACAACACTAATTTCAAGCCCTCCCCCTTTTTCTTCCATTGCATGAACCGCATTGGTACATAAATTAATAAGAACCTGATGTAATTTGGTTGGATCTCCAAGTATTTTTTCAGTATTGATCTGAATATGGTCTTTGATCAAAATGGTTGAAGGAATGGAAGACCTCAACAATTTTATGGATTCTTTGATAATAGGTAAGATATTGATCGGTTTGAGCAGTTCATCGCTTTTACGGTAAAAGCTTTGGAGCTGATGAATAATATCTTTTGCGCGATAACATCCAATTTTTGCGTTTTCAAGATTATCAAAACTTGGATGGTGCTCTGAAATCTCGTCAAATGCTAACTCAATATTTCCTAAAATAATACTGAGAACATTATTAAAATCATGAACAATACCACTTGCTAACTTCCCAATGGCATCCATTTTTTCCATATGAAGGATATGAGATTCAAGTTTTTGTTTCTCTTTTCTTTCACTAATATCTCTTGCAACAGACAATATACATTCATGGTCATCATATTCGATTGTTTTTGCATTCACTTCAACAGGTATTGATTTTCCTTGCCGGGCTATATGAGTCGTTTCAAATAAAAGGGTTCCTTCTTGTTTGATTGTTTGTAAGCGATTTGTAATTACCTGATTATATTTAGGCTCATTGAAACTCTGTAGGTTCATATTCATGAGTTGATCCCGGTCATACCCAAGACGTTTACAAGCTTCATCATTGACTTCTAAAATACGGCCTTGCGTATCTAAAATAAAAATTGCATCTGTAACATTATTAAAAAGGGTTCGATATCGCTTTTCAGCGTTATATAATTGATTGGTTCTCAAATATACTGTTTTTTCAAGACTATCTCTTTCTTCTCTCAACAGGTCTTCTGTTTTTTTGATTCTGAGCATTACTTTAATTCGGGCAACCAGTTCGATATTATCAATGGGTTTGTTGATAAAATCATCAGCTCCTGCTTCAAGTCCTTTAATTCTTAATTCAGAACTTGCATGGTGCGCTGTGATCAGAATGATGGGTATCTGGGCTGTTTTCCGATTGGCTTTGAGTCGCTTGCACATTTCAATCCCGTCAATATCCGGCATTTGAACATCAATCAATGCTACATCGATTGGAAACTTATTCGCTATGTCTAACCCTTCTTTTGCATCTGTTGTCGTAACAATTTTTATACCAGAACAATAATCGGCAATCACTTTTTCAATGACAAAGAGATTATCGGGCCTGTCATCAATTGCAAGCATAATAGCATGTTCCATACTATTGTCCCCCTTATTTCTGAGTCCACTTTTGAATTCGATCAATAAGTAACACTGGATCGATGGGCTTGGTTATATAATCATCGCAGCCGCTTTCTATTACTTTTTCACGATCACCAGACATGGCTTTGGCGGTTACTGCAATAATCGGAATCAACGATAATTCATGATTCGATTTAATTTGTCTGGCCGCATCAAGACCGCTTAATACAGGTAACTGAACATCCATTAAGATAATATCCGGTTTAAATTGCTTGGCTTTCGTAACCGCTTCCTGACCATCTCCTGCGCTTATATATGAATACTCATATTGATTCAAAATCGCAGTGATTGTGAATAGATTATCAGGATTATCCTCTGAAATCAGGATGGTAATCTTCTTTTTATCCACAGAAGGAGTTGATGCTATCTTCAATAATGGTTTTATAACCGCAACGGGTTTTTCTTGTTTTGTCTTTCCAGTGATTAATTTTGACACACAAGCTACGAGTTGTTCACGATCAACCGATCCTTTCTGAATCAATTGTTTTACATTATTATGTTTCAAACGGGCACGATCAGCCGCTGTTAATTCTTTTGCTGTTAAAATCAGTACGGGTAAGTCTGCTGTATTTGCAATCGAACGAATCTGTTCTAAAACCTGAAAACCATCCATATCCGGCATCATCAAGTCTAATACAACGGCATCTGGCACCACATAGTTAACAAACTGAATGGCTTCATTTCCGCCAAAAGCAGTATGAACTGTATAATTATGTTCTTCAAGAGCTGACTGAATCTGATGTGCAGCCACAGCATTATCTTCCACAACTAAGACCATCGGTTTACGCATTTTGATGATAGGTTTTGTGAATTCTAATTGTCTTAATGCATTTTCTAATTGTCCTAATACATGATTTCTATCCACAGTATGTTTGGCAATAATGTAATGTACCGCATTTTGGAGATAATTGCGTTCTTTTGTTGTGAGGTCTTTGGCACTGAGAATAATTACAGGTAAATGAGCGGTTGAAGCATTTTTCCGAAGTTGATCCAAAACTGAAAATCCATCCACTTCAGGCATCATTAAATCCAAAATGACGACATCAGGAGGATGGTCGAGTATTTTTTTGAGGGCATCTTTACCATTTGAAGATAGTCTGGTTTTATACCCTTTTTCTTCAAAAAATTCTTTTAAATGGCCTTGGATAAACACATCATCATCCACAATCAAAATTTCCTGAATTTTTTTGAATCCTTCAATTTTTTTGATTTCTTTAAACAGCGCATTTTGATCAATCGGTTTGAGCACATATCCAGTTGCACCAAGTGCAACGCCTGTTTCCCTGTCATTACTTACAGATACCATGATTACAGGAATGTGTGCTGTATCTGAAGAAGATTTCAATTCTCGAATCACTTCCCATCCATCCATTTCTGGCATGATAATATCCAGCGTAATTGCGAATGGCTTTATTTGCCGAGCCAATTCCAAACCCGCTTTGCCATGATGCGCAATAGCAACTTCATATCCAGATTGGGTTAAATATTCTTTTAGAATCGAACATACCTGAATATCATCATCAATAACCAACACCGTGTTTTGTTTCGGTTTGTTGAATTCAGACATTGCCATTGGCAGCGGTCTAACCATGTTTATTTTCGAATCGGATGGACTTAATTGTGAAGATAATAGTCCGATGTTGTCTTTTTTGCCAACTGGAATCTCTAATATAAAGGTACTGCCAACCCCTTCGGTTGACTCAACCCGAATATCACCTCCAAGCAGGTTTGACAATTTCTTGCTAATAGCCAACCCCAGCCCGGTTCCTTGATGTCTTCGCGTTGTGGATCCATCGGCCTGACGAAATTCGCTGAATATATATGGAATATACGAAGTACGGATTCCAATTCCTGTATCTGATACAGAAAAGGATACCGTGCCATTGGATTTAAAAACGCGTATATCAATTTTTCCCTGATCCGTAAATTTAATTGCATTTGAAATCAGATTTAAGAGAATCTGACGAATTTTGGCTTCATCAGAGCGAATAATGATGTTTTCTTCAAGTTGAACATGGATAGATAATCCCTTTTCATTTGCCAATGGCGTTGTAATTTCCAATACAGATTCAACGACTTGGTTTGGAGAAAATTCACCAGCAAATATGTCCATTCTTCCGGCTTCGATTTTAGAAAGATCCAAAATATCATTGATCAAAGAAAGCAAATGCCGGCCGTTTCTTTCAATGACCTGAAGATATTCTTTTTCTTTCAGGACATCGTTGCCAGTTCCTTTGGCAATCATGAGCTGGGAAAGTGCAAGGACACTATTCAGAGGAGTCCGTAATTCATGGCTCATATTGGATAAAAATTCCGATTTCAGACGATCCGCTTCTTCTACCTGATTTCGCTGTTCTTCAAGTTCATCTTTTTGCGCTCTCAGTTCTTCAGATTGAGTATTTAATTCGGCGGTTTGTTCTTCCAGTTCTTTGTTCAGGTCCGTTAATCGTTCATTTCTTTCGTTGAGTTCTTCTGATTTTTGTTCCAATGTGATATTCATTTTTTTTGTAAATTCTAAGAGTTCTTTGATTTCTTCATTTTGACCAATCGTATAAATTGACGAAGCAATAATCCGTGCGGCTGAATCGAGAAATTCTTTTTTTACAGAATCGATTGAGTGAAATGATCCGATTTCAATAACGCCACATAAATTAGTATTGTATATCAACGGGAATGCATAAATGTGTTTCGGTGTTTCAACGATGGTTCCAGAAACAGCGACGGCTTCGTCTTCTTTAATTTGTGTTAAAAGAATCGGCTCTTTTTCAACCATCACTTGTCCCACAATACCTTCTCCGGATTTAAACTGATGAGAAAGATATTTTCTTTCAACAAACGCAAAAGAAGCTTTTAATTCGCATAATGAGCTTTTTGAATTATGGCAATAAAACGCTCCAATACATGCATCTGTATATCTTGAAATAAACTGAATACACTTTTTGGTCATCTGTTCAAGAGATTGATATCCTGATACTTGGTTATTTAACTCATTCAGACCGTTTCGCAGCCAGAATATTTTTTCCAATTTGTCAATCAGCAGGTTAAAATGCTCTGCTATTTCAGTAAATTCATTATTCCCAACCACATCAGATTTCATAAAATTTCCGGTTTTGGTAATCTCAGACATGGTATTTTTTAACAAATTCAAATTGAACATGATACTTGCAGATAATATGGAGACAATGATGATGGATATGAGAATAAACAAAACCATCATCACAACCGTACTATAGTATAATTGGTTTTCAACTTTTTCGGCATCCTTCATAAACCCATCGGCTTTTCTTCTAGCATATGAGTTCAGTGCAATCATTTTATTTTCAACAGGTGTAACCATTCCTTTTTGTTCACGTAATTGAATCGCTCCCTGCTTATTGCCATTCTCAATGAGTTGGATAATGTCATCGATAACCGGTATCCAGTTTATAAATTCTTCTCTGGTCTCTTTTTCCAGCTTTTTTCCTTCTTCACCGAGTATTCTGTTTTTGACAATATCAAGTTGTTGCAGCACAAGTTCTTCACAACTTTTAATGTCGTGTATTTCTTTACTATATGTTTTGTCAGGTTCTTCGAGTAGTATATTTTTCAATTCATTAGCCAACTTATAAACACCCACATTTGCCATCAGCGCGGCATTGGAAACCTGAAACGGATGCTCATATAAAGTAGAAGTCAACTCAGTAGCTGTAGTGATCGATCGTATTGTAAACAAGCCATATCCGACAAATAACACAACCATGATAAAAAAGCCGATGATTAATCGTGTTTTGACATTGATTTTATTCAACAATTTCATAGCATTTCCCTTTATTGTCTTGAACTGTGATTCGTCTGATTTTTGTGATTAACTTTGATTATCATGGCAATCACATAAATTATATAAATCACATAAATCACAGTTCATTTTTCTTTATTGTCTTGAACTGTGATTCGTCTGATTTTTGTGATTAACTTTGATTATCATGGCAATCACATAAATCATATAAATCACAGTTCAAGACAAAAATTGAACTATCTATTTTTGATAAATTCGATGTTTACTATTTACTGACATTAATTGGTTTTTCATGCTAGAACTCAATGATTCACAATTTCCCAATACTAAATAGCCCTTATGTTTGATTGCCTTATATAATTTTGTCAGAATTCTTTCCTGTAATACGAGAGAAAAATAAATCATCACATTCCGACATAAGATAAGGTCAAACTCACCAAAAATACTGTCTTTGGGTGCAAAGGTTTCGTATGATACCAGATTATCATTGGAAAAAATGACCATTTCCTTAATTTTCTGGGAAATTTTAAATCCAGTGGCAGTGGAATCAAAATACTTATCCAAAAAACCAAGTTTTATATGTTCAAGCTTATCTCTTGAATACATTCCCATTTCAGCTTTTTGTAGGGCATCATTGCTGATATCTGTTGCAAAAATATAGGGTTCCCATTTATTGTCCTCATTTTTTAATACTTCTGCAATTAGAATTGCAAGAGAGTATGCTTCTTCTCCATTTGCACAACCCGCACTCCAGATACGAATTTCTTTTGAACCCAAATACGAATTGCGTTCTAAGATATTCTGGAGGATATCCTGAGAAATGATTTCAAACACAATCGGATCTCTAAAAAAACAACTTACGTTGATTAGAATAGTGTCAATCAAATGATCGTATTCAGATATAGTATTCTCAAGAAAAAAGCGGTAAGTGTTCGGATCGTTCATGCCGAGATCAGCAATTCTTTTTTCAATTTGCTTGATGACAAAAGAATTCCGATAACCACTAAAATCTATTCCCCGGGTTTTATATAAATTTTCCAAAATGTGATGATAAATGGCATCCATTTTATGATTATTTTCTGCCAAAAAATTCGATTTCTCCATGATGGGTAAAGCGTCCTAAATCACCTGTTCTATATATCTGTTCATCGGGTATAAACGGATGAGATAAAAATTTTTCAGCACTTAATTCAGGTTGGTTTAAATAACCTCTGGCTAAACTCATTCCAAAAATACATATTTCACCTATCACTCCGATTGGAACGAGATTCAACTGGTTATCTAAAATCAAAATTCCAGTATTGGCAATGGGTCTTCCAATAGGAACGCCATTGAGGTATGGTTTTTCATGAGATACACGATGTATGGTGGCGCATACAGATGTTTCAGTTGGGCCATACGCATTGAAACACCGGTGATTCATTGCATAAAACCGAACATCATCTACAATAGCAGGTTCACCAGCCGTGATGATCACCTTTACGGTTGGTAGCGGATGATGATGTAATGAATTCAGATAATCTGGAGGAAATGTAATGACTGTAATCACCTGATCTTCAACAAATTGGATAAAACGCTCAGGTTCCATAATGTTGTTGTGAGAAATCATCACCAATGTAGCGCCACTCAACAGAGCCATAAAGATTTCAGACATAGATGCATCAAAAGATGCTGATGAAAATTGTAATACCCTATCTTTAGAATCAATACCAAAAATTTCTATCTGTGAAAAAATCATATTAATAAACCCACGGTTTTCTACCATTACAGCTTTAGGTTCACCTGTTGAACCGGATGTGTAGATCAAATAAGCAATATCATTCCCTGTGGAATTTCGTGTAAGTTCAAATGATGCAAGATGCGAAAGTGTATTAATATTCACAACTGACACAGACAAAGTATCAACTAATTCTTTAAATAACTGTATGGATTCTGCATCTGAAACAATTACCCGACATCCCGTATCTTTAATCATAAACTGAATCCGTTCCCTTGGATAATGAATATCTAATGGCAAATACACTGCGCCTGTTTTTAATATTCCCAATAACGCAATAATTAAATGTTCATTACGATCAATAAGAACGCCGATAGGTTCATTCGCCGAGATATTCAGATGTTTTTTTAAATACATGGCTAACCTCTGGGATGCATCATCTAATTCCCGATAAGTCAATGATTCATTCTCTGAGATCACTGCCAAGTGATTTGGTGTAACTGCCACCTGTTGTTCAAACATATCCGCTAAGGTTACATGTCTCGGAAAGGTATAAATTTCTCCGTTTAAACCAAACAATATCCGTTGTTTCTCATCCAGAGTAAGCATTTCTAAAAGGCTAATGGGTTTATCTGGTTCTTTAATCACAAATTGCGCAAGTATTTCGATATGATGCCACATAGCCTGAATGGTTTCACAACTGAAGATATCTGTATTGTAAGTAATAGCTATATGGAACTCATCGTCCTGTTGAATAAATTCAAATGTTAGATCAAATCGGCTCACTTTACGTTCAATTGGAAATGGTTCAATTTGAAAATCTGAGATGAGTATTGGCTGATCAATACGATCATACATGATCATCACGTCAATCAGCGGATTACGATTGATATATTCGTAAATGCACAAATCATAAATAAGCGCATCAAATGGATAACTTGCATGATCATATGCCTCACTGAGGCATCGGTTTACCTTATGGAGAAGAGTATAAAACGTATCATGATGCTTAACCTGATTTCGAAGCACCAGAATATTGGTAAAACAACCGATAATTCCTTCAACATCAGAATGGCATCTTTCTCTAACCGGTACTCCAGTCAGGATATCTTCCTGCCCTGTATATCGAAAAAGAAGCATATTGATTAACGTAACAAATAGCATCAACGGTGTAACCTGTTCTTTTTGCTGAATGGTATCTAATCCTGTAATGATTTCTTGAGGAATTATTTTTGAATACAAAGCGCATTGATAAGATTGAATTTTTGGACGGGGATAATCATATGGAAGGTGTAACAAGTAAAAATTATCAGAAAGTGTCTGTTCCCAATACGCTTTATCACTTTCCATCTGATCAATACGATTATCCTGCCATGCTACATAGTCTTTATACTGAATGCGCAATGCAGGAAAATGAACTTGTGAATCACTATGCTTCGGATTGTTCAGATGCGCATAAACCATGAACAGTTCTTTTGTAAAAATCAATAATGACTTCGTATCACAAATGAGTTCATGAGTATGAATCGATAAAATTGACACGGATACTTCAAGCTGTATCAGTTTTACCCGAAAAAGTGGCCCATGAACCCAATCAAACCGTGTGAATAAATCATTTTCAATACATTCTTTGGCTTTTAAAATTGGATCCTTGGATTGCATTAAATTGACAAGCTCTAGGTGAATTGATTCAGACGGTTTAATTTTTTGATAAAAAGATTCATCCTGTTCAATAAAAACGGTTCGTAAGGATTCATGACGATTGATCATGAAGTTAAGCGCTCGTTGCAGCGTATCATGCACTAATTCACCTTTAACGAGATACGCGCCTGATATGTTATAAGCCGTATGTTTAGGATAAATTTGATCTAACATTCGGCGTTGTGCCTGAGATGTAGGATATAACTCCTCTGTTTCAATAGGCTCTAAAGATACATTTTCCAACATGAAGAATCCTCTCACATGGTGTCCATTTCTTTTTCATTATTTACCATGAGTTTATTGAATGGAAATTTGTTTGAAAGAGAAAGAAACAAGGGAATGATGTTTTGATAAGAAGAAGGAAATACGCGTTGAATAATATCAAATGCATATGCATCCGGGCCAATAAGAATTCGACGTTTTTTTTGTTTTATGCCTTTAATAATGACAGTTGCTGCTTTTTCAGGCGTGGTAAACGCAATGCTTTCAAACAGTTTAACATGGTCTTTCACTGTTTTTTGGGTTAACACAATAGCGTTTCTGGCAATATTGGTTTTAATTCCACCCGGATATACGCATGAAACGGTAATATGTGTGTCAGAAAGTTCCTGACTTAATGCCTCTGTAAATCCCCGAACTGCAAATTTACTGCAATTATATGCTGAAAACGCTGGAATTGCCCATAAGCCAAATACGCTGGAAATGTTGATAATATGCGCTGTATTTTTTTTCATTTCTTTCATATACGGCAAAAAGGCTTTGGTGCCATATACCATACCCCAAAAATTAATTTTCATGACCCAGTTCAGGTCCTCAATAGACATGGATTCAATAAAATTCGAAAGTGCAACACCGGCATTATTGATCACAATATTCACATGTCCAAATTGATCGATCACATCTTTAGCATAGGATGTCATGTCTTTTGGATTTGAAACATCCAATACACGACGCAATGGCCACTGATGGGTTATTTCATGCACAGCTTCAGCAGTTGCCCTTAACCCATTCGGATTGATATCCGATATTGCAAGCATACAGCCTTCTCGTGCAAGTCCAAGACTTAATGCTTGTCCAATTCCTGAACCAGCTCCTGTAACTACTGCAATTTTACCATATAAATCCATCATTCGTCTTCTTCCTTGACTTAATCTTTTTATTCTTAGTAAATTAAATTGTTATGACGGGGGTGTTTTTTGCAAATTACATAATGACAAATCGAAAATCGAAAATTTATATAATTGAAGTCCATAAATACATCAATATGTTTGCTAAACGCAAGGCAATAATGATTACTGACACAACAAAAATAAGGAGATGAAAAAATTGAAATCCAAGTACGTTATATTATCAGAATTTGTTTTGTTCTTTTTAGTTTCTGCAACCTGTATAGGTTCAGAACTGGAATCCTACTCTTATAGCTTAAGTCAATCAGATTCAGCATATACAATTTGGACAACTCCGCCTAGTGAAAGAGTGTTCAAAAATTCGCCAATTCCATCAGATACTGGGTCTATGGTGAAACTGTATGCGGCTAAAAACGAATTTGAACCATTTCAGGTCATTATTCATCCGAATTCAGATGAAACCATAAGCATTTCTATTGATGATTTTGGTCATCAAATTCAA
>PDZT01000128.1 GCA_002753105.1 Deltaproteobacteria bacterium YD0425bin50
AAATTTTTTTTTTTTTTTTTATAGTCTTCAGTTTGGGAAAACTGAGTGGGATTAACAAAGATACTTAATACTAGGTGATCCGCAATATGTTTTCCCTTGTCTAATAAAGCCAAATGACCTTCATGTAAGAATCCCATTGTGGGGACAAATGCGATTTTTTGATTCATGTTACGGACTTGATCCGCTCGAAATTTCATGGTATCTACAACATCAATAATTTCGATGACGCACACTCCTTTAATTACTTGATTAAATTTTACAAATATGCTAGGCAAAAAACAATTTGTAAGATAAATTCAGCATAATTTTTTTTCGGATATTACCCTTATCAACTCAATACCCTATTTGTCAAAATAATAATTCATGGTTGTGGGTGAATCATTTTCTATTCACAGTACCCAAAGGATATGAACATGAGTCAAAAAATAAAGGTTGGAATTATTGGCGGATCTGGTTTAAACGATCCACATCTTTTGCATAATGAGCAAATCATTGATATGGATACCCCTTATGGAAAACCCTCATCAGGTTTGTCTATAGGTCAAATACAGGATGTTGACGTTGTTATTTTGGCACGACATGGAAAACAACATCAGTATAGTCCGACTCAAGTCAATTATAGAGCTAATATTCATGCGTTAAAAATGATGAATGTTACGCATATTATTGCGACAACTGCTTGTGGAAGTCTAAAAGAAGACATTGCGCCGGGTCATTTTGTTATTATTGACCAATTTATTGATTTTACAAAACATCGAAAGATGACCTTTTTTGAATCATTTGAAAAGGGTATAGTTCACACATCTATGGCCGATCCATTTGATCCATCTTTACGTAAAATGCTATATGAAACAACTAAAGAATTAGGATATCCTGTTCATCCAATAGGTACGGTTGTAACTATTGAAGGGCCTAGATTTTCAACCCGGGCTGAATCCAAGATGTTTCGTTTATGGGGAGCAGATATCATTAATATGTCCATAGCTACAGAAGCAATGCTCGCCAAAGAAACAGAAATCCCTTATGCAGCAATAGCCATGAGCACTGATTATGATTGCTGGAAAGAACATGAAACCGCAGTAACATGGCAGGAAATTCTTGATGTATTTCATAGAAATGCAGAAAATGTTAAAAAAATATTAGTTCAAGTCATTTCAAAATTCAAATAAATAAATAAATACAGATTTTCGATTTTCGATTTTCAATCTTTGTTAAAAATTTCTACATGATGGAGCAACGATATGATTGCAATTAAAGACAAAATTCGAACTGTGCCGAATTGGCCTATCAAAGGGGTTATGTTTAGAGATATAACAACGATTTTGCAAGACCCTGAAGCATTTAAAGCCACTTGTGATATTTTCTATAATCGTTACAAAAACATGGCAATTGATAAAATCGTTGCAATTGATGCAAGAGGATTTATTTTTGGCGCTGTGTTGGCTTATCACATGGGGGTGAGTCTCATACCCGTGAGAAAAAAAGGAAAGCTGCCTTATAAAACCATCAGTGAATCCTACACGCTTGAATATGGTGAAAATTCAGTTGAACTGCATGATGATTCAATTCAACAAGGCGACAAGGTCTTGGTTATTGATGATTTGATTGCAACGGGCGGTACGATTATGGCTGCTATAAAACTTGTTGAACGACTCGGCGGTAAAGTAGTCGAATGTGCATTTATTGTAGAACTCCCGGAATTAAAAGGAAGAGAAAAAATTAAAAATTATCCAATATTTGCCATTACCGAATTTGAAGGGGAATAATAAAATATACATCATGAATACACTATCTACCCAAGTACTTATTATAGGTGGCGGTGCTACAGGCACTGGCATTGCTAGAGATTTAGCACTACGTGGTATCAAATGTATCCTAGCAGAACAAAAAGATTTGAATGCTGGTGCTTCAGGTGCAAATCATGGGTTGTTACATAGCGGAGCGCGTTATGCTTCTGATGATGCTGAAACCGCAAGTGAATGCAAAGAAGAAGGAGATATTCTCAAAAGATTAGCTCCTGAATGTGTTGATTCAAAAGGGGGTATTTTTGTTGCTGTTGAAGGCGATAATGAAGAGTATATTGCTAATTTTGATAGTTTTTGTAAACGTGCAGGCCTGCCGTGTAGGAGATTAGATATTCAGGAAGCCCGCGAAATGGAGCCTTTATTATCCCCTAATATGATAGCCGCATATGAAACTGAAGATGCAAGCGTTGATCCATTTAAGCTATCCGCAGAAAATATGCACCATGCGCAAGACCTTGGATCAACTCTGCTGCGACATACCCAAGTAGTTGGATTTAATAAATCCAACAATCGTATTCAAACAGCACAATTATTAGACATGAGGACTGGGAAAACAATTCTTGTTGAGCCTGAAATTGTTGTCAATGCGTCTGGAGCATGGGCGGGAATTATTGCTGCACAAGCTGCTGCACCGATTGAGCTTCTTTTTTCAAAAGGTACGTTGATGATTACTGCAGAACGTCTTACCCAAAGAGTCATTAATCGGCTTCGAAAAGCATCTGATGCAGATATTCTTGTTCCCGGAGGTGCAGTTTCAGTTATTGGCACAACATCAATACGAATCTCAACGCTTGATGATATTCGGCCAACTGTTGAAGAAGTCAATTTTATTCTCGAAGAAGGTTCTCAAATGGTGCCTTCACTTAAAACCACCCGTTATATACGAGCATATGCTGGTGTGCGTCCATTAGTTAAAACCAAAGCAGTTACGGATGATCGTTCGGTAAGTCGAGGTTTTGCTCTAATTGACCATTCATCTGATAATGTTGATAACTTTGTCTCAATCACTGGAGGAAAACTAACCACATTTCGATTGATGGCGGAAAAAACCTCAGATATGGTTTGTAAAAAATTAAATATTAAAGCACCATGCAAAACCAAAGAGGTTCCTCTACCCACAAGCCATGCAGGTCAATGGACGGAACCTGCAAAAGGACCAAAACAATGGATTATGGGATATAATCCAACTGATTCATTACTTTGTGACTGTGAAATGGTCTCTAAAATAGCATTTGATCACATCATTGATGCTATCAAAGAACAAGACCCAATGCCTGACTTAATTGGTATTGGTATTCGTTCCCGAATGGGTAAGGGGCCTTGTCAGGGTTGCTTTTGCAGTGCGCGAATTGCTGGTCGTTTGTATGAACGAGATATGTTACATCATGATCAAGGCATTCAAGAAATTCGTGCTTTTTTAGAAGAAAGATGGCGTGGTCTTAGACCTATTTTAATAGGTGAGCAGCTCATGCAAGCTGAAATGACTGAAGCTTTGTATTGTGGGTTTATGTGTCTGGAATTTTTGAAATAACATCAGATTTTTTAGATTTTTAGATTTTCGATTTTCGATTTGTCATTTCCAAAAACATCGGATCGTGCATATTTCTTTTTTTTAAATTATTTATCTCACAAGCTAGTATATACGATTTTTTTGTAAATCGAAAATTGGGAAATCTATAGTCAATCCTTAGGGGAGATTTAATATCATCATGTCTAACACAGAAACACTAAATAGCGATATTACGATAATTGGTTCAGGAATGGCAGGAATGACTGCTGCATTTTTTGCCGCTAAACGTGGCTTGAGCACAATTCAAATAGGCCATCCGACCTGTTTTTCTTTATATAGCGGTTTTCTTGATTTGCTTGGCGTATTTCCAACAGAAACCCAAAAGCCCGTTGATGATCCATGGAAGGCAATGGATATGTTAATTCAAACAGTTCCAAAACATCCCTATGCATTTATCCCTAAACAAGACATTCGAACCGCGTTTGATATGATGTTGTCATTTTTTGAAAGTGAGGGTTTATCGTATGTGTGTCATGGAGATGCAAATGCACAAATCATTACGCCAATGGGCACGTTAAAACCAACTTATGCCATTCCAATAGCAGCAGATAATAGCTATAGTGCATTTCAAAAAAAAGCACCAACCTTATTACTTGATGTCTATGGCTTAAAAGATTTTCATGCGAAACAGATATTCGAAGTCCTCAGATCAACATGGCCAGATTTACGAATTCAACATAGTGTATTCCCAGAAACTGAACATTTACGAGAAGTATATCCAGAACATCTTGCAAATTTAATGGATATGCCTTCATATCGTGAAAAATGGATATCAACGGTAAAGCCTTATATCAAAAACATCGATTATCTTGGCCTGCCTTCAATTTTAGGAATCAGGAATCATCATTCTGTATTTTCTGATATTCAAGCCCAATTAGGAGTTCATGTATTTGAAATCCCAACCCGACCGATTTCAATTCCGGGAATTCGAATGCGACACTGTTTTGAACATCGATTATCTGCACTGGATGTAAAACAATTTTTTCAACAAAAAGTAACCCAAGTGTCCGAAGAATCTAATGGTAATTTTTTGATTAAATTAGATCAATCTGGTAAGGAATTGACAATTCAAACACGTACACTCATTTTAGCAACAGGCAGATTCATGTCTGGAGGATTACGTGCGGACTATCAAACTATTCATGAGCCAGTGTTTCATTTTCCAATATGCCAACCCAACAATCGAAATTTATGGCATGAAAAGGCTTTTTTCGCTTCAGAAGGCCATGCGATCAACAAAGCAGGGATTGAGGTAAATCGTGTATTTCAACCCATATCAGAATCAGGCAAGCCCATAAAGGAAAAAGTATGTGCTATTGGCTCAATCTTGGCAAACCATGACTGGATGCGAATGAAATCTGGATCTGGCGTATCTATCGCTTCAGCTTATGCTGCGGTAAATTTTCTTGCTAGTAAACTATAACCCACACATATCCCTTTCATAGGAAAATAATAATAAGGAAAGGAGAAAAATGACTAAATACATCGGTGCAGTTGATCAAGGAACAACAAGTACACGGTTTATTATTTTTGATCATCAGGGAAATATTATCAGTGTAGATCAAAAAGAACATGAACAAATTTTCCCAAAACCCGGTTGGGTTGAACATGACCCTCATGAAATCTGGATGAATACCCAAGATGTTATTCGAGGTGCTCTAACTAAAGCCAAACTTACTGGAAATGATCTTTCGGCAATCGGAATTACAAATCAGCGCGAAACAACCGTTGTTTGGAATAAACATACGGGTAAACCATATTACAATGCCATTGTTTGGCAATGTACCCGGACTCATGATATTTGTAAAGACCTGATTCAACAGGGAGGTCAGGATCGATTTAGAGAAAAAACAGGACTTCCCATAGCTACTTATTTTTCAGGGCCAAAAAAGAAATGGTTATTGGATCATATCCCAGAAGCCAAAAAAGATGCCATGAAAGGCGATGCCTTGTTTGGAACTATGGAAACATGGATTATCTGGTGGCTTACAGGTGGACCCAATGGAGGTGCTCATGTAACTGATGTAAGCAATGCAAGCCGCACCATGCTTATGGATTTACATACATTGAAATGGGATACTGAAATTTTATCCTTGTTGGGTATTCCGATACAATCATTACCGAGAATAGTTTCTTCAAGCGATAACAACCCATGGGGATTTACACTCAAAGAAGGCCCATTAAATAGTCAGGTTCCAGTATGTGGCGCTCTTGGAGATCAACAATCTGCATTAATGGGACAAACCTGTTTTGAAAAAGGAGAAGCTAAAAATACATATGGAACAGGGTGCTTTTTATTGCTGAATACAGGTACAAAACCCATTCAATCCAAACATGGACTCATCACAACACTTGCCTATCAAATTAGCAATCAACCTCCAGTATATTGTTTGGAAGGTTCTATTGCGATAGCAGGTGCTTTAGTACAATGGTTACGAGATAATTTATCAATGATTAAAACAGCTAAAGATATTGAACCGCTTGCCTTATCTGTAGAAGATAATGGAGGTGTATATTGTGTTCCAGCTTTTTCTGGACTGTATGCACCCTATTGGCGTCAGGATGCACGCGGCGTCATCGCTGGATTAACCCGTTATGTAAATAAAGGGCATCTTGCAAGAGCAGTATTAGAAGCCACTGCATATCAAACCAAAGATATTGTCGATGCGATGAATAAAGATTCTGGAGTGGCGCTTACCCGTTTAAAAGTAGATGGCGGCATGGTGTTTAATAATA
This sequence comes from Deltaproteobacteria bacterium YD0425bin50, assembly GCA_002753105.1. GTDB lineage: Bacteria > Desulfobacterota > Desulfobacteria > Desulfobacterales > YD0425bin50 > YD0425bin50. The sequence goes on from PDZT01000128.1 coordinate 6,112, forward strand.
TACTCATGCAATTCCAATCCGATATTCTCAATGTACCTGTCATACGTCCAAAAATATCTGAAACAACAGCACTTGGCGCTGCGTATGCTGCCGGACTTGCTGTTGGCGTTTGGGAAAATACGGATGCGTTAAAGCAGTACTGGGCTGTTGATAAGATATGGGAATCCACAATGTCGAATGAAAAACGAGAAAAAGGGTATGCTGGATGGAAAAAAGCGGTTGAACGAACCTTAAACTGGATAGATTAATCCAATAATGCTGATCAATATAAAGTTCATCAGTCAACACTCCTAAAAAAGGAATTAGGTTAAATATGGACCTTATCAATGCTATTATATTAGATTTTAAAACAAATTTATGGGTTTATCTGTCTATGCCCATAATAGCTTCTCTTATTGGTTACATTACCAAAATTGTAGCTATCAAAATGATGTTTCAACCACTCGAATTTATTGGGATTAAGCCTCCTTATTTAGGATGGCAAGGTATTATTCCGCGGCGTGCCGAAAAGATGTCTAGTATGGCTTGTGATATCATGACGACTAGATTAATTTCTACCAGAGATATTTTTAGTCGTCTTGATTCTGGACGCATTGCAAAAGAAATTGAAAAACCGATGTTAGATGTTACACAAAAAATAACTCACGAGGTCATGGAACACTATCAACCCGGTTTGTGGGAATCCTTGCCTTGGGGTATTCGTGAATTACTAATCAAGCGCATCCAAAATGAAACACCTCATATTGTTAAAGATATTATGGATCAGGTTAAAGATAATTTAGATGAGATATTTGATTTAAAACACATGGTCGTTTCTAATTTAGTTCGTGATAAAGCTTTATTAAATCGTATTTTTTATGAATCTGGCCATAAAGAATTTAAGTTCATTCAAAATTCAGGTATTTATTTTGGATTTACCATTGGCATAGTACAAATGCTTACATGGCTTTTTGCATCTCATTGTGGAGTTCCAGTAATTGAGGCCCATAAGAGTCTAATTATGCCTTTTTTTGGCCTTTTCACGGGTTGGTTTACAGATTGGTTAGCTCTAAAAATGATTTTTAATCCCAAACATCCAAAAACCTATTTTGGTATTTTTAAATGGCATGGACTTTTTTTAAAAAGACGAAAAGAAGTTGCTGCTGATTATGGATCCTTAATAGCTCAGGAAATTCTTACTCCGAGCACAATCATGAATGCAGTTTTAACAGGCCCATTATCTGATAACTTGTTTTTTATGATTCAACACCATGTTAAAAAGGCCATAGATGAACAATCGGGGTTGCTTAAACCCTTAGTGGTGCTAACTGTAGGCAGTACAACATATCAAGAGATGAAAAAGGTTGTTGCTCAAAGGATGATGGATTTTCTTCCCAAAACACTTAAACATATGGAAAAATATGCCGAAGATGCAATGGATATCCGGAATACCTTATCAACTAAAATGGCGGAAATGACCGAAGAAGAGTTTGAAAGTCTTCTCCGTCCTGCGTTCCAACAAGATGAATGGATACTGATTGCAGTTGGTGCGGTTTTAGGTTTTTTGGTCGGAGAATTTCAGGTATTTTTTATGCTGCATTAACAACTGTAAAAATAAACAAAATTTATTTTTTATACTGCTTATCAATTTTAATGCCGTTAGTTAAACAAGGATTATTCGGATCAATTTTATCAAATACTCTTAATTTAACAACGGCATTTTATTACTTCATTCACGTTATATAAAACATATACTCAGAAATGCTATCACAGATAACAAGCCTACTGACCAAGTAAATCCTAAAAACGGAATTAAAATAAGACTCCCTAAAATAGTACCCACGCATCCACCTAACAAATCCATTGCATATAGCTTTGACATAAGAATTGCACGGTTGTTGTTTGTCGTAATAGTGATATGTGATACCTGTTCTTCAATGCGACTGGAATAAACAAAAATTCCAGATACAAAACATCCTGAACTCAACAATAATATCATAATACCTAAAAGATTCGCTGAGTAATTCAATTGTATCATCCCAACCATTATTAATCCCTGAAGTCCAATTCCAATAAAAAGACAACGTGCAATCATGGAATCACAAATTGCTCGATTTTTTAAATACAATATTTTGTAAAACGCCCATGCCCCAAATCCTAATCCAATCATAAAAGCTGTTAATAATAGACCAATATTTTGAAACAATATACCTTGAGTGATCTGATAATACAAAATCAGTAATCCTTCCCAAATCATCCCCATCAAACCAGCCAAAAAAACCAGAAGCAAAGATCGATAAGGTGATTTTTTGATTATTCTTGCGAAGATAAGCATACATGCAAGAAAGATAAGAAGCAAAATGGTCATATTTATATTCCAAGACCCATTCATTAGAAAAAAACCATGGAATTGCACAAGCTGTGGAAAAAATTTAACCAGCCATACCATAATTGAAAGTGGATAACCTACCGGATGAATGTCTGTATTCGGTTTAATCAGTGCTGCATTCAACTGGTTCTCGATTTCAGTCATTTTATAGTGATCATATGTATATTCAATAAAAGCAGGTGATATAAATCGAGCATTTATTTTTTTGTCTATAAACTGATCGATAAGAATTTTGGGATTTGAACTTAATGGTGAATTCGAAGCGATAAAAATATTTTTCATTCCGGGTAAAACCAAAACATGGTGAAACACAGATTTAATAGCCCAATAAATACTCGCATTTCGAGAAGCAAGAAAAGGGTTCCAAAAATATTCGTCAGAACTTAAACTAAACGCAAAAATTCCATGGTGAGATAAATGCTGTTTACATAACTCAAAATATTCTAATGTATAAAATCGATTGGCATGTGCTGTGGATGGTTCGGGCATATCTCCAATAATCAAATCAAATGATCTGTCTTTCTTTAAAAACCGTCTTGGGTCTGTTTCATCAATCGTTAATACGTTTTTGTGAATCCATGCTTGTAAGTCTGTTGGATTAATCAATGTATGAGTTATGTTATGTCGTAATACCTGATTCACTTCAAGCATATCCACATGAGTTGGATTGTACTTCATCACCTCATTTAAAATTCCATAGATTCCACCGCCTGTAATGAGTACTCGATTGAACGATGTTGCTTGTAATGCTGACAAGTGAACCAAAATTTCTGCTGATGACCCTTCGTTTTCATAGGAAAGTATATCATTTTCAAAAACAGTGAATTGATCATGATCTTTAGTTACAGTAATTCGACTATAAGGTGAATCATAGCTAAGGAGAAGATGTGGATGTTTCCATCGAATCATCTCATGATCAAGTGGTTTTGACATGAATAGTAACCCAATAAAAACCAAAAGAAATCCAGTAGATAGTATTGTTGTAAAATTAATTTTTTGTTCATCAGGTTCTATTCGATAATAGACCATGATCATAAGACACATGGCACAGATGAGTATGCTTGTAAATTGGTTCATTCCAAGATAAACAAACAGAATAGAAACAAGCCCTCCGAAAAGACACCCCATACTTTCACCAACATAAGCGACAGCCATATGACTTTGATCAACGAACAGATATCGGTTTGTAATCCATTGAAATAATAAACCTGAAGTGAGTCCAGAAAAACAAAGCAACATCATGACGAATAATAATTGATATCCGACAAAAAACTCAACGCCTTGTTCTATCCCGCGAGTCAATGTGATCATTCGGATTCCGATAAAACTCACCAACAGCATTAGTGAAGCAAGCATACAAAGGATGCGAAGAGAGGTTAGGGATGGATAAGAATTGAGTTTACCTAAATAGGTACCTGTTGCTGACCAGAATAACCATATGGTGATAGCCCAAATATAAATAAGTTCCACACCATAAAACGCAACCGTCAATTCCTTAATCAGGATAATTTGTCCAAGAATAGAATAAAAACCTGAAGTGAATAATAAAATTAAATAAGGGTTTACTGTTTTAAAAATAGATTACACCTTAAGGTTTGATCGTGGTTTCTTTAAAAATATCTGCTTGAAAAACATAAGTCTGTTTTTCCAAC
>PDZT01000129.1 GCA_002753105.1 Deltaproteobacteria bacterium YD0425bin50
CCGGGAGCTGGGTGGGCTGGTTAATCCGAGACCTGCAAAAGATGCTTCCCAGCCGGTTTATGTATTGGTTTTTTGAAAATATGCCTCAGGATGAAGCCATTGAAATGATCTTTAAATACGCAGATTACGAGCAAATCCCGATTGAAGATGATGTCGCTTTCTTAATGGCGAATTTGACTGAAGGAAATCCCTGTTATATCAGTTCGTTATTTTCATCTCTTTATCCTAAAAAAGAGTTTATCACGGAAGAAGGGCTGCAGAAAACCCTTGAATTTGAAATTTTAAATCGAAGCGGTCAGATTCGTGGCGCATGGATGGAATATTTGGAATATGCGTTTTCAGAGATCAACGGCGACGATAAAGGGATGACCAAACGAATTTTACTTTATCTGTGTCAACATAAAGACAGGGAGATTTCACGCAAAGAAATCAAAGACGCTTTAAAACTGGAAATGTCAGACGTTGAATTGGAAAAACGCATGGATACGCTGGTAAGATGCGATATTGTGGAACAGGGAACAACACAGTTTGACTACCAAAGTGTCAGAGATAATATTTTTGATAAACTGTTTCGAGGCCGCTATCAAAAAGAGATTACAGAATTTGATCCAAACGAAATTTCTAATGAATATAAAGCTTCGTTTCAGGACTGGAAGCAAAAATATCATATTATGGCTGGAAAATATGGTCAATTAAAGGGGATATTTGGCGAATACAAAATTATCGAACACCTGAAATACAAGGCGTTTAAACAAAATTCCCTGTATAATAGCATGATGCAGAATTTACCCACAGACTTTGAATTTGTTCCGTATGAATCGGTCTGGAAATATAATGTTTCTCCAGTGTATCAACAGCGTTTTGAACTGGATGTGTTGGCAAGAGCAAGTCAGCCCGGAGACTATTCTTTAATGGGTGAAGTTAAAAACCGGGATAAAAAATTTTCTTTAAAAGAAGCCAAGGAGTTTTTAAACAAAGCACAGGAGGTTATGAAACTTGAAAAGATTGCTAAATGTGTTTGCTTTGTGTTTTCCATGAAAGGCTTTACCAAAGAGACAATTTCATTCTTTACATCTTATCAAATCGCTTATTCCGATGATAAACGCTGGTTAGAGAAGTATAAATCAATTTGAAAATAATGAATGACATGAGTTATCTGAAAAGGTAGAGGAGAATAATGACCCAACGAATAGGCTTATGCGGCAGTCATCGAACTGGCAAAACCACCCTTGCAGTTGCCTTATCCAAATCGCTCGGCATTGATATGATTCCAATTCATACCAGTGCTGTATTTGCTGAACATAAACTCGATCCTGCACAGCCGATGGATATTGCAACACGAATGCAGATTCAGCATAAAATTCTTGATCGTGCCATTGAATCATGGCAGCCAGAAAACAGAGACATGGTTTCAGACAGAACGCCTCTTGATATGCTTGCATACATGTTTGCAGATATTCAGGGAAGTATAAAGGTTGACAATGATAAGATGGATGCGTATATCCATCGCTGTTTTGAAGTGACGAATTACTGTTTTACTCATTTAGTGGTCATTCAGCCGGGTATCCCTTTGGTGTTTGAAAAGGGAAAAGCAGCGTTAAATCGAGCTTATATGGAACATTTGAATTCTTTAATCATTGGCTTGTGTTATGACGAACGAATGTCAGTTCCAAAAAAAATGGTTATTCATCGAAAAATAATTTTACTTGAGGAACGATTTTATGCTATCTTGCAAAATTTTTTTACCAATGGATATATTTCATATTCACTGGCATACGAAACTTGAAACAGATAGCGTAACAAAAGGATAAAACATATCATGAAGTATCATATTGAAAAACTACGTAATATTGGCATTAGCGCCCATATTGATTCAGGCAAAACGACACTGACAGAACGCATTCTTTATTTTACAAAAAAAATTCATGCAATTCATGATGTTAAAGGCAAAGATGGTGTTGGAGCAACAATGGATTCCATGGAACTGGAAAAAGAACGAGGAATTACAATTGCATCCGCTGCTACTTATTGTCATTGGAAAGATTACGAAATTAATCTTATTGATACCCCCGGGCACGTTGACTTTACGATAGAAGTGGAACGTTCTTTACGGGTTTTAGATAGCGCAGTTCTTGTTTTGTGTTCTGTTGGTGGAGTTCAATCCCAATCCATCACTGTAGATAATCAGATGAAACGGTATAAAATACCCTGTATCGCATTTATTAATAAATGTGATCGCAATGGCGCAAATCCGTTACGAGTGATTCAGCAAATGAAAGAAAAGCTAAACCATACTCCAGTAGCCCTTCAAATACCCATTGGTCTTGAATCTAATTTTGAAGGTATAGTTGATTTGATCGATATGAAAGCAGTGTATTTTGATGGTAAATGCGGTGAAATAGTACGAACTGAAGATATCCCTGAACATATGCTTGAGCAGGCCAAAGCCATGCGTGAACAGCTCATCGACACAGCTTCTTTATGTTCTGATGAACTTACCAATGCAGTTTTAGAAGAGCAACCCATTAGTCCAGATATGCTGATTCAGGCGATTCGTAATGGTACGCTTACCCGTCAACTTACACCTGTGTTTATGGGTTCTGCCTATAAAAATAAAGGTGTACAGACTTTACTTGACGGCATTAACGCATTTTTACCATCACCATCCGAAGTCCAGAATTATGCATTGGACACAACCGACCGTGAATCTCAGGTATTACTTGATAGTGATCCTGAAAAACCGATTGTTTCACTTGCATTTAAGTTGGAAGATGGTCAATATGGGCAGTTAACTTACATCCGTGTCTATCAGGGAGCATTGATTAAAGGGGCTACCTTAAAAAATACTCGAACAGGTCAAAAAATTAAATTAGGGCGTCTAATTCGGATGCATGCAGATCAAATGGAAGATATTACCTCATTACCTGCTGGTTATATTGGTGCAATTTTTGGAGTGGACTGCGTTTCTGGAGATACATTTACGGATCCAGAGTTAAATTTGAGCATGACATCTATGTATGTACCTGATCCTGTTATTTCACTTGCATTAACTCCGTTAGATAACAAATCACAGATGAATATGATGAAAGCGTTAAATCGGTTTTCTAAAGAAGACCCTACATTTCGTACTCATCTGGATGAAGAAACCAATGAGACTATTATTGAGGGCATGGGAGAACTGCATCTTGAAATCTATGTTGAGCGAATGCGCCGGGAATATAAAGTCGAAGTCAATGCAGATCAGCCTAGAGTAGCCTACCGAGAAACCATTACACGCAAGTCAGTGTTTGATTATGTACATAAAAAACAGACAGGTGGTGCGGGGCAGTATGGACGTATAGCTGGATATATGGAACCTATTATGGATCAGGAATTTGTATTTGATAACCGTGTTACAGGTGGAAGTATTCCAACTCAGTATATTCCCGCATGTGAAAAAGGCTTTCGATCCTGTTTGGCCAAAGGGCCATTGTTGGAATACCCGGTGACTGGAATGAAAATAGCGATTAATGATGGAGCTTCCCATTCAGTAGATTCATCCGATATGGCCTTTCAGGCTGCTGCCAGAGGTGCATTTTTACAAGCATATCACAAGGCTGAACCCGTTATTTTAGAACCTATCATGAAAGTTGTCGTTGAAACTCCAAATGAGTTTCAGGGCGGCGTCATGGGATCGCTAAACCAGCGACGAGGCATTATCTTAGGTGCTCAGGATGAAGGCTATATTTGCGTGATTGAAGCGCAAGTCCCGTTAGCAGAAATGTTTGGTTATTCAACAGTCCTAAGGTCATTAACGCAAGGAAAGGCCATATTTACTATGGAATTTTCTTCATATAAACCTGTTCCTTCACAACTCGCTGAACTCTTGTTAAAACAAAGAAAAAAATAAAGATCGATAGATTCAACCTCAAAACCGGTTGGATATGTCGAATTCTCTCCACATTTATAAAAATAGGAGCATATATATGTCAAAAACAACATTCAGTCAAAACGATCCATTGCGTAACCCAATTGATGAACTTCATACAGTTTTTCCAACGTCTGGATTTGGAACTGTTCTTGCCAGAGCAGGTGTTGGGAAAACTGGAATATTAGTTCATCTTGCGCTGGATTACCTTGCTCAAGGCCATCATGTACTACATATGAGTTTAAGTGATACTATTGACAAGATCAACTTATGGTATAAAGAAATTTTTCACCATCGAGTTAACACACTCAGTTACTTGAATGATATTGAGAAAAGATCGTTTTGGGATCATTTACAATCCTACCGGTTTATCATGAGTTTTCTTGCAGATGATTTTCGATGGGACAAAATTATCGACAGCATTTCAGATCTTAAAAAACAAGCCATTTTTTCACCTAAAATTCTTATAATTGATGGCATACAATTCGATGCTTCATCACGGGAAGGTCTCGTCAACATCAAAAAGTATGCGGATGAACATCAGATATTTGTCTGGTTTTCAATTCGAACACATCGTCATGAAGAATTCAATGCCAATGGTTACCCGGTAAGAATTACGCCTATTTTAGATATGTTTGATGCGTGTATTACGTTAAAACCGGAAAATGATATTGTACATATTGACTTTGCAAAGTGGCCATCAGCAACCCCCATTATCCTGCCAAAGTTATGTTTCAATCCTGCTACGATGTTTATTTCTACTTCTGGAAATCCATAACTATATGAACGTAGTTATAAATGAAAGGCAGTTACAGAGATCCGTATTGATGGTAACTGCCATCACCCATTTTATTTCACCCATGATGTTATCCTCTGTAAACATCGCATTACCCATGATACAACGAGAATTCTCAATTGATGCAGTATTGCTGAGTTGGATAGCGACTTCCTATATTCTCTCTACTGTAATTGTGTTACTTCCCATCGGTAAAATAGGGGATATATATGGACGAAAATTAATATTTTTTTTAGGAGTGTGCCTGTTTACTTTGTCTTCGTTTATTTCAGGCTTTGCCAATTCTCCAGCACTGCTTATTGGATGTCGGGTTTTACAGGGCATAGCAGGGGCGATGTTAACCACAACAGCTATGGCAATTGTAGTCTCTGTGTTTCCGCCTAATCAACGGGGACGCGCTATAGGCATACTGGTATCTGCTGTGTATTTGGGTTTGGCGTCAGGTCCGTTTATTGGAGGAATTTTAACTCAGCATTGGGGATGGCGAAGTATTTTTTGGGTAAATGTACCGTTTGGGTTGATCATGATTTTTTTAACCCTTAGATATATTCAAGATGAATGGATAGATGCTGCGGGCCAGAAATTTGATGTAAAAGGTGCGCTGCTTTATGGAATCAGCCTTATTGCGCTTGTATATGGTGCTAGTCGTCTTCAACAAGACAAACTTATTGTAGATGCTCTGGTATTAATCGGATTTGGGATAGTTGGATGCGTTGTTTTTATTATTCATGAACTTAATGTTACTGATCCAATTGTAGAGGTGAGATTATTTCAACAAAACCGTGTATTTGCATTTTCAAGTCTTGCAGCATTGATCAACTATGCAGCGACTTATGCAATTACATTTTTATTAAGTCTCTATTTTCAGTATCTTAAAGACCTTACTCCTCAAGCGGCGGGTGCACTTCTCATGACCCAGCCGTTAATTCAAGCCATGCTATCTCCAATAGCCGGAAGATTGTCAGACCGTTTTGAGCCTTCAATTATCGCTTCAATAGGTATGGGTATTACTGTGATTGGGTTGATCCTGATGCTTTTTATAACCAGCCACACGCCTTTAGTTTATATGCTATGTCTGTTGGTACTGTTAGGAATTGGGTTCGGTTTGTTTTCATCTCCTAATATGAATGCCATTATGGGTGCCGTGCCTAAAACCCATTATGGGCTTGCCTCAGGAATTGTAGCGGGCATGAGGCTTTTAGGTCAGATGTTCAGTATGGCTATTGCAACCGTAACATTTTCAATATATTTAGGTAAAAAAACGATATCTCCTGATATTTATCCCATGCTACTCAAAAGCATTCATGTGGATTTTATTATTTTTTGTTGTCTTTGTGTGTTTGGCATTTTTTTTTCTATATACCGAGGCAAGCTACGTATAGGACTCTGATCATACCCTCATTCTCTTTTTGATATTGTCGTTATAAATGCTCGGTCTTGATCATCGTTGCCGTCCATTTCATTTGTACGGGATTACGATTCACCCCATTGTCCGAAACGAAGATCAACGACAAATGTTCTGTAGGAATTAAAATATGTGTGGTATTGCGGGCATTGTTTTATCAACACCCATGGTCATGAAATCCGACATTATTAACATGACTCAACGATTGAGACATCGAGGCCCTGATGGTATTGGATTTGTTGCATTAAACCCGGATATAGCAACACATGACAGAAATACAATAGATTCATTACCCACCACGCCTTTTCGGATATGGTTAGGTCATACGCGGTTGAGTGTCATTGATATACAAGGCTCGCATCAGCCATTATGCAATGAAGATGGTTCAGTTTGGGTCGTCTTTAATGGTGAAATTTACAATTATTTAGAAATACAAAAGGATTTACAGGAAAAAGGTCATGTGTTGCGTGAACAAGGTGATACTGAAGTCCTTGTACATCTTTGGGAAGACCTGCAAACCGATATGACTAAGGTCTTGAATGGCATGTTTAGTTTTTGTATTTATGATACGAAAAAAAATGTCATATTTATCGCGCGAGACCGATTCGGTAAAAAGCCATTGTATTATTGGAAACATGATTCATGGATTGCATTTGCATCTGAGCTTCAGGGACTTTTTCAACTCCCTCACTTTCCCATACATCATATCGATATGCAATCTGCATATGCCTACTTTGTTTATGGATATATTCCTTCGCCTAAAACCATATACAGCAATGTGTATTCCTTATTACCCGGCCATTGGATGACCATAACAAGCGATAATCGCCTATCTGTTCAACAATATTGGAAACCTAACGTGCGTGGACTAAACAACTCAACAACGTCATTGGATGCGTTTGAATTCTTATTTGATGATGCTGTTCGTTTACGGTTACGTGCAGATGTTCCGCTTGGAATATTTCTTTCAGGCGGCATCGATTCCGGGTTGATCACAGCCTCAACTGTTCGGCAATTAGATCATGCACCCAAAACATTTACGATCAGCACCGGCAAATCATGGTGCGATGAAAGTGCATCAGCAGCGCTCACAGCCGCACATTTACATACACATCATCATGTGTTTAAAGTTAGTCCAGATTTGATCAGTGTAGCACAAAAACTTGCACTGTATTTCGGCCAGCCATTTGCAGATTATTCAAGTATTCCTGCGTATTACGTGAGTCGAGAAACGCGAAAACATGTTACGGTTGCCTTATCTGGTGATGGTGGAGATGAGCTGTTTGCAGGATATATGCGATATGCGTTTTTTCCAATTTCCAGATGTTTTGGTGCGATGCCTTGGCAATTCAGAAAATCGTGTATGCATCTCATTGAAAGTTTAGGAATGTACGGAGATCAATGGGCGAGTATAAAAGATTTTTTGATGTGTGCTGGCAATGTTAAACACAGAGGTAATAACCATAGTGCTTTGTTTCATGAATATTGGCAGCAAGAGTGTTTTCAACCCAGTTTTCAAAACGATATAAAAGAATTTTCTGAATATCAGAATAGCCAGTTTATACAGTATTATCTTCAAGCAGAATCGGATCATCCACTTGAACGATGGCTGGAAGCTGATCAGCGTATGTATCTCGCCGACGATATTCTCGCTAAAGTAGATATTTCAAGTATGATACATGGGCTTGAATGCCGTTCACCCTTTTTAGATTATCGATTAGCAGAAGCCGCAAACCAAATCCCCTTATCTCAAAAAATGAATTTTGGACGTACCAAATGCCTGTTAAGATCACTTGCATCCCGAAGATTGCCTCAATCCATCTGCCAATTACCTAAAAAAGGATTCACGCTTCCCTTAGCTGAATGGCTGCGAAATGAAATAAAAACATGGGCATATACAACTATTTTTAAGTATCAGTATTCTTGGGATAATTTACTTGAACCAAAATCCATTCAAACACTTTGGCATCACCATCAAACGTGCCAATCCAATCATGCGATGCGTTTATGGATCATCATTTCATGGTGTTTATGGGTTGATATGGTATCCCACCAATAAGACAAATTATGTCTTGAATTTTAGATCAAAACAAAGTATCTTGTAAAAAAATAAACAAACAACACTAAATACTGATAGAGAAGTCAAAACAATGAATATAAATTCACAACATCGAATTTTGATTGTAGATGATGATCAGGCGACAATTCGTATCATAGCGAATCTCTTAAAAGATTCTTATGAAGTCATGATTGCCACAAATGGACATCAGGCATTTCAGCTTATTCAAACATCTCCCCATCCAGACCTAATCCTTTTAGACTTAGAAATGCCTGAAATGAATGGTTTTGAGGTCTTAATTCAATTAAAAGACAACCCGCTCACTAAATCTATTCCCGTGATTATTATCACCAGTCATGACGAGCAAGGATATGAAGCTGAATTACTTCGTTTAGGTGCAGTGGATTATCTCAATAAACCTATTACGCCTGAAGTAATGATTGCCCGGATATGTACGCATATTAAACTGAAAATGAAGCGTAATACCTTGGAAAAGCTTATCAAAGAACACACTCAGGAATTAGAAAATACGAATGCGATATTAAAAGCAGAAATACAACTCCGAAAAAATATTGAAATGGCTTTGAGACAAAGCGAGCTTCGTTTCCGGGATATTTCCTATTTAATGGGTGACTGGATATGGGAAGTAGATATAGCCGGGAAATATACATTTATCGCTGGAAAAACCAAAGCAATATTAGGATATAATCCAAATGAATTACTTGGTACATCCATGTATGATATTATGGATCATGATGATGCTCTCCGTTTACAAAACATACTCGAACAACTATTTGAAACGAAGCAACCTATTGATAATTTTGTAAAAAAAATGATCGCAAGCGATCAAAAACATATACATTGCACAAGTAATATTCTATGTTTCTATGATGAAAATAATGAAAAATGTATTGGATTTCGAGGAATTGACAAAGATATCAGTGAATTTGTGTTGATTCAAAGTCAATGGGAACTTCTCCAAAAAGATATTCGAAATTTTCAAAAATCACAAGCCATTGGGACACTTGCTGCTGGCATTGCACATGATTTTAACAATTTATTATTCCCGATGCTGGGATATGCTGAAATGGTACAAGATCAATTTCAGAAACAATCTGATGGTTTCGAAAACATGAAAGCATTGATTGATTGTATCAAAAAAGCATCAGCTATTGTTGATCAGATTTTAATTATTGGTCGAACCCAAGAAATGAATTTCCAACCCGTTGTACCTCAACCCGTTATTATAGAAACGTTAAAATTTCTTCGCACTGGAATTCCAAAAACTGTGGATATTATTATAGATATATCCACAGAACCTAGCATAATACGTTCAGACCCATCTCAATTACACCAGATCATTATGAACCTGTGTATTAATGCGTATCATTCGCTTGAAGATCGTCCGGGCTGGATAAAAATTTCATATACCGTAGATACCACTCTACAATCGTGTTGTTTGTCTATTGAAGACAATGGCCGTGGTATTCCTCCTGAAATACTTGAACGGATTTTTGAACCCTATTTTACAACAAAAAAGGTAGGAAAAGGGAATGGTATTGGTCTTGCGATTGTGGAAAGTAGTGTTAAATCGCATGGCGGGAAAATAAAAGTAACCAGTGAAGTCAACAAAGGTTCACGTTTTGACATCATTTTCCCTTTAACTACCGAATCAGACTTGCCAAAACAAGTAACCGTGAATAAAAATACTCTCTCAGATAACTGCTCCAAAGAGGTTAAACATATCTTAGTCGTTGATGATGAACCTGAAGTACTTAAAATGATTGAAAAGATGTTGATTAAGCTTGGATATCAAGTGACCGCAGTGGATTCAAGTATAAAAGCGCTAAATCTGTTTAAATCAAGCCCTGATGTATTTGACATTCTTCTAACCGATTTAATGATGCCCCAAATGAATGGGTATCAGCTAATAGAAGCAATAA
>PDZT01000130.1 GCA_002753105.1 Deltaproteobacteria bacterium YD0425bin50
GTTAACGATCAGTTTAATAAACAGTTTGCCTCTTACCCCGAAGTGTATCAATGGTCAATTGACCATATTACAGATTTCTGGAGCACCTTTTGGGATTTTTCAAAAATCATATATCACCAGCCTTACGAACAAGTCATTGATGATATAAAAAAAATGCCTATGGCTAAATGGTTTATTGGAGCAAAACTGAATTTTGCAGAAAATTTGCTTCGGTATAGAGATGATCATGTTGCCATCGCTTTTAAAAGTGAACAGGGGCCAGTAAGGACAATAACATATGCAGACTTGTATGATACAGTGTCAAGGTTAGCAACATCATTAAAAGAGTATGGAATAAAACCCGGAGATCGCATTTCAGGCTTTATGCCAAACATACCTGAAACGGTCATAGCCATGTTGGCAACTGCTAGTCTTGGCGCAATATGGTCATCGTGTTCACCTGATTTTGGGGAAAAAGGCGTTTTAGATCGTTTTGGCCAAATACAGCCGAAAATTGTATTTTCAGCAGATGGATATATTTATAAAGGCAAACCACTGGATTCACTGAAACGTGTTTCTACGATTATCAAACAAATCCCAAGCATTGAAAAGGTAATTATTATCCCATTTCTTGATGCCCAGCCAAACCTAAGTCCATTTTCTGAAAAAGCCTGTTTATTTAATGATTTTATAGCCAAAACATCTCCATCTTCATTTCATTTTGAATATATGGATTTTAATGACCCGCTCTATATTATGTTTACTTCGGGAACAACTGGACTTCCCAAATGTATGGTTCAAAGTGCTGGCGGTATTCTAATCAATCATTTAAAAGAACATTTGCTTCATACAGACGTAAAACGTAACGATACGATTTTTTATTTTACCACCTGTGGCTGGATGATGTGGAATTGGCTTGTTAGTGGGCTATCAACCGGCGCAACAATTGTTTTGTTTGACGGCAATCCTTTTTATCCGGGCCCTGAAGTATTATGGAACATGGCTGAAGAATTACATATATCGATTTTTGGAACGAGCGCCGCGTATATTAGCGCATTAGAAAAAAGTGGCTTATCCCCCGGAAAACAGTTTAATTTAAGCGCACTTAAAACCATTTTGTCAACTGGCTCGCCCTTATCTCATGATGGATTTCACTATGTGTATCAGCATATTAAATCTGATGTTCAACTTTCTTCTATTTCGGGAGGCACAGATTTGAATGGTTGTTTTGCATTGGGAAATCCAATAGGTCCAGTATTTACCGGTGAATTGCAATGCAGAGGACTGGGGATGAAAGTTGAGGCTTTTGATGAATTTGGAAAATCACTATTAAATAAACAAGGTGAGCTGGTTTGCACTGCTCCATTTCCATCTATGCCAATTTATTTTTGGAATGATCCAGACCAGTGCAAATACCATGCGGCTTATTTTGATCGTTTTCCCGGAGTGTGGTGTCATGGTGATTTCATCGAAATCAATGAGCGGGGAGGTGTGACTATTTATGGACGTTCAGATGCTACGCTGAATCCGGGTGGTGTTAGAATTGGGACAGCAGAAATTTATCGGCAATTAGAACAGTTCCCGCAAATAGAAGATAGTATTGTTATTGGTCAGGACTGGAAAAATGATGTTCGTGTCATTTTATTTATAAAATTGGTTCAAGGCGAAACGCTTACTGACAAATTAAAACGAGATATTGTCAACAGCATTCGTACAAATGCATCCCCTAGACATGTTCCAGCAAAAATTATTTCAGTTCCGGATGTTCCTTACACACTGAACATGAAAAAAGTAGAATTAGCAGTTAAAAAAGTTATTCATAACCAGCCTGTATTAAACAAGGATGCTTTACGTAATCCTGAAGCATTGGCATTTTTTTCAAATATCAAAGAACTTGAGGAAGAATAATCCGCAGCTTACGCAGATGCAAAAAAAAAAATCAATAATCCGCAGATTACGCAGATTACGCAGATTATAAGGTAACCGTTCATCACTGATTAGTCATTAAGCTAAGCATTTGAGATTAAATAAAGGCTTACACATAACTTACACATAATCTGCGTAATCTGCGTAATCTGCGGATTTAGCGGATTTAGACTGATTTAGATGATGCAAAAAAAAAATCAATTCAATGCTGACCAACTTTCATTTATTTCGGATTCAGTTTTAAATGCTGAGGAAATCGTCAGTGATTACTTCAAAATGACTCATAGTCAATGGCGGCGTGCTCCATATGATGTGAGGACAATTGCGAATTTAACCGATGATCAGGTAATTTATGGCCCATTTGCTCAGGTAATACGTTATGCAGCTCAACGTCATCATACTTTTTTAGGAACATCCGCCTATGATTTCTATCTTATTTGTTTACAGGATCATAATATCATAGAAACCTTAAACCTTCATACAGAATTATCCTTGTCCCCATTTATGTTATATATTATGATTCATGAATTAGTTCACATCATACGGTTTAGTCGATTTTTACAACGTGCAGATACGATTACGCCTTCAGAACGAGTCCTTGAAGAACTTCGTGTGAATCAAAAAACATATGATATTTTAACACAAAAAGGGACGTATATGAAGGGCATTCAGCCTGTTCTCGAATTTTTTAAAACTTCTTGTATTCCAGAAGAAACGTGTTTTTGTTTTCGTGAAATGGTATCGGAGTAAAATTCATAAAAATTCTACAACTCATTTAAGAGCACTGTATCAATGCTTATTGAGATTTGCCTGTTGGGAATAGGGCTTTATACCGGATCAAAAGTCTATAAAAAGAGACAAAAAGCAGAAAGCGTAAATAAACAGAAAGAAAACCGTAGCGAACATAACGTGGTTTGTAAATCTCAAGACACGACATGCGCTAACTCTCAAGCCTCTTCATCTGCTGGTAATTTGGACTATCTGCCTGAAAAACGCACCAATCAATACAGTAATGCTACAAACAAATATTTGGCGGTTACATCGGTTTCAACTGGATTAACGGCAATGGGAAGACTTTACTATTCACCTCTTATTCCTCTTGGTGCAATAGGACTCATATATCCTCTGTCAGGTATGCTTAAAAAAGCGTATGACGGGCTGTTCAAAGAGCGCAAACTCAACATGGAAGTGATGGGTTCCATTCTCGTACCGGGAATGGTCTTTACAGGATATTATTTTACTGCATGTTTTTCATTGTGTCTTTATTATGTAAGCCTCAAGCTGTTAAATAAAATTGAAGATAACACCAGAAAAAACCTGACTGATATTTTCAAAAATCAATATCATTCTGTTTGGGTTGTCAACGATGGCATCGAGATTGAAGTTCCTCTTGAGTCATTACAGACTGGCGATATTGTTTCAGTGAAAACCGGAGAGAGCATACCTGTGGACGGTATTATAACAGATGGTATTGCATCAATTGACCAGCATATTCTTACAGCCTTTGGAAAAAGGGATCGGTGATATCGTTTTTGCATCATCCATTTTGCTGTCAGGAAAAATCAAAGTAAGGGTTGAAAAATCAGGTAAAGATACTGTTGTGGCAAATATTGCTGATATATTAAACCTTAGATAATGGGACAACTGCAATGACGGGTAATCAGCCTAATCCGGGTGTGGATATGAATCAGTTCAATTTAGAAGGATTTAATCAGGTTTCCATTGAAGATGTTGTTAAATCTACAGGTGTGTCATATGTTGCTGTTATTTCGCCATTTAAAATCAAAAAAAGTATTGAAACAATAAAAACAGCCTTAGCTGTCAAAGGCGTTTCTGTCATTATCTCAAAAGAGATATGCAGCCTATATGCCACGGAGTTCAAAAAACAGCTTCAAGACCTTTTTATATAGAATTGCATAACGTACTCATGATGCAGAAATAAACATCTGCGT
Organism: Deltaproteobacteria bacterium YD0425bin50; assembly: GCA_002753105.1. Taxonomy (GTDB): domain Bacteria; phylum Desulfobacterota; class Desulfobacteria; order Desulfobacterales; family YD0425bin50; genus YD0425bin50. Next base: position 3,858 of record PDZT01000130.1, read on the forward strand.
AACCTTTTCTGTGTATTCCCCAGTTTCTTTATATATGGCTATAGGAGGATCTATCGTTAAACCGGGCAGCGCATTTTTTACCGCCTGAACCACAATCCGTATAGCCGGTTCTTGAAGTTGTGAATGAATTAAAGTCATTCGTTTAGGTTCGATATGATGATATCTCAAAAGAGTCAACAAATCCGTCATGCGTTCAGATGAATAAATGATACTACATTTCCCGCCAGTCTTTAATAGATAGGCTGTTGCTTGGACTAACTCCTCTAACGTCAGCATGATTTCATGTCTCGCAATTGCTTTTTGATGGTTTGGATTAATTCGACCGGAATTATGTTTACGGTAAGGAGGATTCGTTACGACAATATCAATGCTTCCAGCAGTAAAAAATTGCCCAATAGACTTGATATCTCCATGAATAACCTGAATTCTATCTATCAAACTATTTGCAGCAATATTCGATGTTGCCAATTCAGCAAGTTCCTGTTGAATTTCAACTCCAGAAATCTGGATACTGTTATTTTTTTTTGCAATTAATAGAGGAATAATACCGCAACCTGTTCCTAAATCTACAATATGATCATATGGTTTTGGGGAAATAAAACTGGCAAGCAAAATCGCATCAATCGAAAACCGGTAACCTGAAGGCTGTTGTTGAACCACAAGGTTGCCTTCTAAAAAGGTTTGATTATTACTGGACACATCCATAAAAAGAATAACCCGCGACTATGCGATTTTAAATTTAATGTCTTTAATGATGTTGTTTGGTAAGGATGCATTCAGCTTTGCAATGATATCTGATTTTAGAAATCGAAGATGATACAAATCCGATGAATTGTTTACCAGAACAGTGAGTATATGATTATCTAGTGATTTTGGTTTTGTGATGTCTGCAATGTCTTTTCCAACCATTGATTTCCAATGCCGGAAAACTTGAGATATTTCAGTATCATCCACATATCGGTATTGCTTTATTACATGTTGAAGCACATCACCAATATGAACAACGTTTTTAATAATACGCTTTTTTTCCATGATTTTTTATTCAGTACGATACGAATTAGAATTATTAATTTTTAATTGATCAATTAAATAACTTTTTTACTTAAATACTTGATTTTTTCAAGCATAAAAATTAAGAGGGAAAACATTGAATATAATTTGATGTATTTTGAGCCTCTTTTAATAACTTTTTTATAATAGTGGTGCTATGACTTGGGATTGGGAAAAATTAAGAGAACAGCAGCAAAAGAAAAATGGTGGGCCTATTCCGCCTCAGTTTGATGAAATCGTTGGAACCATGAAGAACATCAAATTTCCGGGTGGCTATGTTTTTGCCGTATTTATACTATTAGCCGTAATGGCTTATTCATCAATATATACGATAGAAGCGGATGAGGTTGGAGTTATTCAACGATTTGGGAAATATCTGCGGACTACTCAGCCGGGTCTCAATTTTAAACTTCCATTAGGTATTGAGACAGTGCGGAAAGTACGGGTCAAACACGTTTTTAAAGAAGAATTTGGCTATAGGACAACGAAATCCGCGGATAATCGACTTTCAAGAGAAAATACAGACTTGGTCGTATCTTCGATGTTAACAGGGGACTTAAATGTTGCCATTGTCCCTTGGATTGTTCAATATCGTATTAAAGATCCTTACAATTATCTGTTTAAGGTTAGGGATGCACATCAGTTGTTAACGGATATGTCTGAAGCTGCGATGCGACTTGTGGTTGGAGATCGAAGCATTAATGAAGTCATTACCAAACGTGAAGAAATTGCAGTTGAAGCAAAGCGTATTCTTCAAAATGATATGGATAACGCTGAGATTGGTATTCATGTTAAAACCATAGAAATGAAAAAAACCAATGTCCCAGAACCTGTTCAACCTTCTTTTAATGAAGTCAATCAATCCATTCAGGAAAAAGAAAAAATGATTTACAAGGCAAGAGAAGAATACAATAAAGCTATACCCGCTGCTATGGGTGAGGCAGACAGGACAATAAAAACTGCCGAGGGATATGCACTAGACCGTATCAATCGTGCGGGAGGTGATGTGTCACGTTTTACTGCAGTATATACAGAATATATTAAAGCTAAGGATGTAACTAAACGTCGGCTCTATTTAGAAATGGTTAAAGAATTATTTCCAAAGATCGGGCCTAAATATATAGTGGATGGAAAACAGAAAACCGTATTACCTTTATTGAATATCGGGGGCACAACACCTATTCAAATGGATGGAACTGAAAAATGAATTCAAATAATGCTTTTATAATGGTCGTTTTTTTAATCATTACTCTTTTTGGTATAGCTTCTTCTGCCTATATTATAGATGAAACTGAACAAGTGATTATTACGAGATGGGGAAGAATTGTAGGTCAACCCAAAAAAGAACCCGGCTTGTATTTTAAGGTCCCGTTTATTGATCATGTCAATACATTTCCCAAAAATTTACTTGAATGGGATGGTGATCCGGATCAGATTTCCACTTTAGATAAAACCTATATCTTTGTGGATGCGTTTGCAAGATGGCGAATTGTTGATCCAGTGTTATTTTTTCAAACGGTCAATAACTTTACCAGTGCATTGGGTCGTCTGGATGATATCATTGATCCCGCAGTCAGAAATTTAATTACATCAAATAGGCTTATTGAAACCGCTCGAAACAGCGATCGTAAGATGGATACATTTGAAATCGGCATTAGTGAGCATGACCAACAACAAGAACATGCAACCCAATATCAGGTGATAACAGGAAGAGAAAAAATTACGATTATGATTCGGGAGCAGGCACAACCCAAACTCAAAGAATTTGGTATTGAATTAGTCGATGTAAAAATAAAACGGATCAATTATGTTGAAGAGGTTAGAGATTCTGTTTATGGTCGTATGATTGCTGAAAGAAAACAAATCGCAGAAAAATTTCGTTCTGAGGGAAAAGGAGAAGCACAAAAAATTCTTGGAGAAAAAGAAAGAGAATTAAAACGTATTTCATCCGAAGCCTATAAAACAGCACAGATCATTAAAGGTGAGGCTGACGCTAAAGTAACTAAAATATTTGCTGATGCGTATGGTGTTGATCCTGAATTCTATTCATTTATCAAATCACTTGAACTTTATCCAGAAGCCTTAACTGAAGAAAGCTCACTCATTTTATCCACTGATTCTGAATTTTTGAAATATATGCTCGGCGGAACAGTTTCTCCGTAACGAACATAAACTTGCAAATAAAAAATCCCTTTTTTTCATAGAGTAACGTGAGAAAAAGGGATTTTTTTATGTAAAAACGGTTTGATGATGATCTAGCCTTTTTTACGCTGATGCCTTGTACGAGCAAGAAGCTTCTTGTGCTTATGCTTTCGCATCTTTTTTCTTCGTTTTTTGATTACACTGCCCAATTAACCACCTCCATTCTTTTAGATATCCATTTATTATTATTAAATTCGATATATAAATTTCTTCCCCTATCATAAATTGAATCGTATTGCTAATATTTTTTTATAATTATTATTCATCAAAGAATAATTTCTAAAAAGCTGTATTGAAAAAAAAAAGAAGAGATGATAGACAACATAGAATTACAATTTGAAAAGTTATCAATTCAACAAGAACGGGAAGTGATTATCGATGATCTACGCTAGAATACCCCTTTTAATTGTTATGATGATATTATTGACAACTGAACTATCGTCTAACATGGGAATTGATATTATCATTATTTCCAATAAAAATATACCAGAAACTCTTCTAAACAAAGAAGATATTAAAGACATTTATCTTGGAAAAAAAATATCATGGTCAAATAATGAAAGCATTTATCTTGGAGAGATTGAAGACGTAGAATTAAGACAAATTTTTACACGCGAGTATCTCGATAAAACGTTCACCCAGTATATAAATCATTGGCGACAACTTGTATTTACAGGTAAAGGCAATCCACCTTACTCATTTAAAACTGAGGCAGATCTCATTCAGTGGATTTCAAAAACCAACGGAGCAATTGGATATATCAGTTCGATGCGATCTTTATATGAACTGAAAGTAACGAATGTTAAGATCATTTTTATTGAAGAATAATATCCATCCTCAATGCTGTCATCTTTCTTTTTTATACAATGGAGATAAATTACTTGGTTTTTCTGTATTCAAACAGAACAGTTCATAGAGTTTTGCCTCTTTTAAAAAAGCTGAATAAGAAGAGCTTACCGCAATAATAAATCCCTGCAACCCATCTAACACTCCTAATTTTAGTATATACAACTCAAGAAACTTACTAATGGGTTTAAATAACAATCGAAAAAGAAAAAAGCGTTTGCCTTTATTATAGCGTACTAAAGCGGCAATACTTGAAAATTGGTTAATCGTATTAACTTGATGAGATAAGTCTTTAAAAGAATAATGAATTAAATCACCTTTAATCTGAATCCCTTTACCGCTGAGGATTATTTTATCGTGTGGGTTTTCACCATCCCAATACGCTTGACCTCTTTTGATTAATCGGTAGCGTGCATTAGGATACCATCCGCCGTGTCGGATAAATCGTTTCATGTGAACCGTAAGTCTTGGAAATTTTACACCTGCCACATGCTCAGGGCAATTGTTTAAAAATGACTGAATGGACAAATTAAGTTCAACACTCACTTCTTCATCAGCATCTAAGCACAGCACCCAATCGGTTGTGCATTTTTCTAATGCTCTGTTTTTTTGTTGAACATGACCATCAAATACGTGCTGATAAAATTTTACTTTTGCATATCCACAGCAAATATCATGTGTCTGGTCTGTACTAAAGGAATCCAGTACAATAATTTCTTCAACTATATCGTAAATTGAGTCAATGCACCGTTGTATATTTCGTTCTTCGTTGTATGTGATAATGGCAAGCCCAAGGCTTGGTTTGAATACCATATACTTCCTCATATTGTCTGGTTTCTGTCTATGAAGGCAATACAATCAAATTATCTTTAACCTGTATTTCAATTCTATTGTTTATAACTACATCTTTCCAATTTCGATAGGCTTTGGGTGGATTATATGTATTTGTTGTGGTGTTGTAGTCCCCTTGAACATCTGTCATTATAGTCATGGAATTCGTTGCAGCAGATTTGACTCCGTCATCTGTCATCCGGGAACCAATATAAAAATCATTACCCGGCCATGAAACGTGATCCCAAGCCACAAAACTGAACAATTCACACTCCCTAAATTCATCATCTTTGGCTTCTTCATATTTTTGGGGTTCACACAACTGTGGTTTGCTTTCATTGCCTTTTGTAAGCGGCCTGATCAACAATGATATTCCATTAATTTCCAATCGTTCATTAGGACATTCTTGATATGGATCGTAATATACAGCTTTGATACTTGAAAAATAATTGCAATTCTTGTTCAGGAAATCAAAGACTACGTTTTTCAGTAACGAACCTAATTGTCCTCTAAATTTTCCAGCAAACTGTCCGCACCCAATGCCCGGAATAGTTACGAATGCCTGTTTATGATGAGATTTTGCAACAGCATTTAAGTAAATGAATAAAGGTAGCAAACGTCTTTCATAGAGAGAATAGTAGGAGTCATAATCGATTTGATTATTGACGACAACTTCATTCCAGTCTGCCGGCGTATTCGCAGTATCATTTCTTAATAACGCTCCGGGTATATACAGAAGGGTTGCATTAAACGGCAATGCATGAACTTTAGGACGATAATGCATTCCATTATCGTAAACAGTTACAGGAATCGCTATACAAATATCTCCTAATATAGACAGCTCAGGTTGATTCCAGTCTGAACCATTCCCATAAACACTACTTTCAGCAAAAATTTGAGGCTGCTTTGTTTGAACAAGCTGTTCAATGAATTTATCACACGACAATTGTGAAATATCCTTATCTTTCAACCGCTTATGCAAATAGGATCCCGATGTCATCTTACCTGATTTTAGATGCTTTAAATAGGTCTTCGCCTTTTCTTGTACAAGATGATGCATAATTATTTTGTATGGTTTTATCATAATCCCTGCTCTCTTTTTTTATTACATTACCTTGCAGATTTGAACAGATAGAATACTTATTTTCTTCGAGACATAGATAAAATTTTTTCAGCAGTATTCAAAGTGGTATTGGAATTTTTTAGTATTTCTTCGGCTGTATTTTTAATATTGAGAATGCGTTGAGTTGAGTCTTCTATAGCAAAACTTTGTTGAGATATTGTTTTTTCAATTTCTTTAG